>CBDUIO010000265.1:0-3036 GCA_965367355.1 uncultured Flavobacteriaceae bacterium | reverse complement strand
AAGGAACCGGAAAAATTTAAGATCAGTACGCCAAAAAATCTAAAAAAAGTAACATCTACTAATGGGAACACTAACTTATTTGATAGTAAACTCGCTGTTGGAAATATCGTGAAGCATTTACGGTTTGGTAAAGGTGAAGTCATGAAAATTGAAGGAGCAGGAGCAGATATTAAAGCTGAAATTAATTTTGAAAATGGAGGATTAAAAAAATTGTTATTACGTTTTGCGAAATTAGAGATCATTAAATAAATGGCCGAGGTTATTAAAATATATAACGAGAATCCCAACCCGAAAGCAATTAAAAAAGTAATTGAGGTTTTAAAAAGAGGTGGGATAATTATTTATCCAACAGACACCGTTTATGGGTTAGGATGTGATATTACTAATAACAAGGCACTTGAAAGACTGGCAAGAATAAAAAATGTAAAATTGGATCAGGCTAATTTCTCCTTTATTTGTTCAGACTTGAGTAATTTGAGTGATTATGTTAAACAAATAGACAATACGACGTTTAAAATATTAAAACGAGCCTTGCCTGGTCCTTATACTTTTATTCTTCCCGGAGCCAAAACGCTTCCTTCAGCATTTAAAAAGAAAAAAACAGTAGGAATTAGGGTACCTGACAATTCTATAGCCTTGGAAATTGTCAAGGAATTAGGAAACCCGATCGTTTCAACTTCTATTAGAGATGATGATGAGATTATAGAATATACGACCGATCCTGAATTGATAGCCGAAAAATGGGATAAATTAGTGGATCTCGTAATTGATGGAGGATTTGGTGGTAACGAAGCTTCAACTGTGATTGATTTCTCTGAAGGTGAACCCGTAATAGTCAGAGAAGGGAAAGGCAGTATAGAGATATTTTAAAAACTAAAATGGCCAATATTTATGTTTTCTGCACTTTTAACACGTTGAAGTGCCTCATTTAAATTTTTTATATAAATTGTGTTGTATTGGTCCCTTCTATATTTATTTAGTTCTTCAATTTCTCTATTAAACGGGTTATATTTATATGGTTTAAAGCCATATTCAAGAAGTAATTGGTGAATGTCATCATCTTCGATTCCAAATTGAATACCAAACGAATTTAGCTCAATTTGTATGACATTTAATTTAGGATTTCTCAAGGTTTCTTTTGCACCATCTAAAACAAATTTTTCAAATCCTTCAACATCTAGTTTTATGAAATTAATTGGTTCAGTAATAAGTGAATCTAAGGTTTTAACTCTAACTTCAATGGAATTCTTACAATTTTTATCAACCACATGATTCATTGAATCTTTATCATTGGTAAAATGAAGAGTTTCATTCCTATTACCAAGACCAACGTTATGAAGCAAAACTAAATCTTGAATGTTATTTAATTCAATATTTTTTTTTAAATAATGAAAAGTGTCTGGTATAGGCTCTACAGCGATACTCCTACATTTTTTTTCACCGGAAGCTAGAATTGTAAAAGCCCCAACATTTGCTCCAATATCTAAGAAGGTATCTTTTTTAGTTAAATAATGCAATAAAAAACTCATTTCTTCAACTTCATGTAAGCCAAAATAAATATTAGGAATTATTCCACTGAGCCCTTTTTTAGCATAAAATTTAGTGTTTTCTAAAAACGGATATATTTTTTCCTTTTTAAAGACAATTTGATGAATGTTAAATCTAATGTATCTGGAATAAGCACTAACTTTATTATTCTTTGTAAGTGGGTTTTTATTTATTTTTTTACTAATCCACTTAAAAGCCTTTATGGGGTTTTTGTTTAAAATTTTCATATATCTGAATAAAATTAAAATTTACAAAAAAAAAAGCTCAATCAACAGATTGAGCTTTTAAATATATCATTTTTAAAACTAGTTTGGAGCAGCAGAAAGACTCTTCATTTCTTTTTCTATCATATCATAGAACTGATCTATTTTAGGTAAGACCACGATACGAGTACGTCTGTTTCTAGCTCTGTTTTCAGCAGTGTTATTGTCAACTAAAGGAACATAATCGGCTCTACCGGCTGCAATTAATTGAGCAGGATTTACACCTAATTCCTGTAATACTCTAATAACAGAAGTAGAACGTTTAACACTTAAATCCCAGTTGTCAAGTAATGGTTCTTTTCTGTAAGGTACATTATCTGTATGACCTTCTACCATAGCTTCAAAATTAGGCTTGCCATTGATTACTTTAGCAACTTTAGCGAGAACGTCTTTCGCTCTGGATGTTACAATATAACTACCTGATTGAAATAATAGTTTATCGGCAATTGAAATATAAACCACACCTTTTTCAACGTTTATTTCAATGTCCGGATCGTCAATTCCAACTTCTTTCTTTAAACTGCTTACTAAGGCTAATGTTACACTGTCCTTTTTATTTAAGGCATCTTGAAGTCTGTTGATCTTAAGATCTTTTTCTTTAAGGCTTTCTAATGATTTTTCAAGGTTATCTGCACCTTTAACCGTTAGCGTTGTAAGATTTCCTTTAGTATCAATTAGATCCTGATTAGTTTTACGTAAATCTGCTAATTGCTCTTTTAAGCCTTCAAGTCTAGCCGTAGCCGCAGCTTCATCAGCCAAACATTTATTAAGCTTAACAGTAGCCGTATTTAACAGATCCTGTGTGTTTTTATGCTTTTCTTCTAACGCTGTATATTCCTTTTTAGACACACATGAACTAAGTAGTAATAATGCTGAAAAGCCAAATAAAATTAATTTTTTCATAAATAATGATTAATAATGGATTATGACATCAAAAGTATATAAAAAACATCAGCAAATACATGTATTAACAAAACTTTTACTAAAAAATTATAAACATTTAAAGTAGCGGTGTTTGCTTATATAATACGACCAGACTATTGACTTAATTTTGTAATAATTTTTGGATTGTTTAAGGGTCTTTCTTTGATGCAATAAATAGGATAAATGCCTGTAAAAGCTGAGGTGTGCCCTAAGAATTGCTATAACATGACTAAATTTTAATTCTAAAAGGAATTTTAGGCCTGCAATTCCGTCGAGAATCAATCGGGTTATAATAAGACCT
>CBDUIO010000264.1:0-3047 GCA_965367355.1 uncultured Flavobacteriaceae bacterium | reverse complement strand
CTTTTAGAAACGCACATTACAATATCATCTTTTAATATTAATCCCAAATCACCATGAATGGCATCTGCAGCATGCATAAATATTGCAGGGGTTCCGGTTGAATTCAATGTAGCAACAATTTTAGTAGCAATTATAGCACTTTTACCAACTCCTGTAATTATTACCCTACCCTTAGATTTGTATATTAGTTGAACTGCATTAGCAAAATTTTCATCAAGTAGATTTGAAAGATTGGAAATTGCCTGACTTTCGATTTCAATTGTTTTTTTCGCAATGCTTAAAATAGATTCCTTATTGTTCAAAATTTATCATATTTAGTATTTGTGTCGTATAAAGAATTTGTTATCTTTAAAGATACACTAACTTATAAAAAGTTTAGACATACAAAAAAACGAAAAATATAATTAGAGTTATTTAAATAAATTATAAAATGATGATTTAATTTAGATTTCTTTAAATTAAAAAATTACTATTTACAATTTATAGGGAATTAATGAATACGGTAAATGTTGATTTACATTCAGCTTTAAAAAAATACTTTGGATTTAGTCAGTTTAAAGGGTTGCAGGAAGAAGTAATTAAAAGCTTAATTTCTGGCAATAACACATTCGTCATAATGCCAACTGGTGGCGGGAAATCACTGTGCTACCAATTGCCTGCGTTAATTAAAGAAGGAACTGCAATTATTGTATCTCCATTAATAGCATTAATGAAAAATCAGGTTGATGCTATTCGGGGAATTTCCAATGATGAAGGTATAGCCCATGTATTAAACTCTTCACTTAACAAAACAGAAGTTAAAAAGGTCAAAGAAGATATTACAAATGGCGTAACCAAGTTATTATATGTTGCCCCAGAATCTTTGACTAAATTGGAAAACGTCGATTTTTTAAAATCTGTAAAAATCTCATTTTTAGCAGTTGATGAAGCGCATTGCATAAGTGAATGGGGACACGATTTTAGACCGGAATATAGAAATTTAAGGCATATTATCGAGCGTATTGATAAAAGTGTCCCGATAATTGGTCTTACTGCCACGGCTACTCCAAAAGTCCAGGAGGACATTCTTAAAAATCTTAGGATTACCGATGCCAAAACATTCAAGGCTTCTTTTAACAGACCTAATTTGTATTATGAAGTTCGTCCGAAAACAAAGGATGTAGATGCAGAAATTATTAGATTTATTAAGAAAAATGCAAATAAATCAGGGATTGTTTATTGCCTGAGCAGAAAAAGAGTTGAAGAATTGTCTCAGGTGCTACAGGTAAATGGAATAAAGGCTGTACCATACCACGCAGGCTTAGACTCAAAAACCCGTGCAAAACATCAGGATATGTTCTTAATGGAGGATATAGATGTTGTTGTAGCCACTATTGCCTTTGGAATGGGAATTGACAAACCAGATGTACGGTTTGTAATCCACCATGATATACCAAAAAGTATTGAAAGTTACTATCAGGAAACCGGTCGGGCAGGAAGAGATGGAGGCGAAGGCCATTGTTTAGCTTTTTATGCTTATAAGGATATAGAGAAATTGGAGAAGTTTATGGCAGGTAAACCGGTTGCAGAGCAAGAAATTGGACATGCACTCTTGCATGAAGTTGTAGCCTATGCAGAAACTTCTATTTCTCGTCGCAAATTCATGTTACATTATTTTGGTGAAGATTTTGATAATGAAACGGGTGAAGGAGGAGATATGGATGACAATGTAAGGTATCCAAAAAAGAAGCATGAGGCTAAAGATGATGTTGCTAAACTGCTGAAAGTGGTTGTTGAAACTAATGAAAAGTATAAAAGCAAGGATCTTGTAAATGTCATGGTTGGACATGCAAATGCATTGATCAAATCTCATAGAACAGATTCACAGCCATATTTTGGTATAGGAAAAGATAAAGAAAAAGGTTATTGGATGGCTCTGATAAGGCAGGTTCTAATAGCAAAACTACTCAATAAGAATATTGAAACTTACGGAGTTCTTAACATAACAAAAAGCGGGAAAGACTTTATAAAATCACCACATTCATTCGATATGACTGAAGATCATGTCTTTGATGATGGGTCAGATGATAGTATTGTATCGGCAGCAAGAGCAGGAGCTGCAGTTGCAGATAAAGCACTGCTCGCCATGTTGAGGGATCTTAGAAAGTCCAATGCAAAAAAACTGGGGGTTCCACCATTTGTAATTTTTCAGGACCCATCATTGGAAGATATGGCTTTGAAATATCCAATTAATCTCGATGAACTCAATAATATTCATGGAGTAGGAGAAGGCAAAGCCAAAAAATATGGAGAGGACTTTGTAAAATTAATTGCAAAATATGTAGAAGAGAATGATATATTACGTCCAGATGATTTAATTGTAAAATCAACAGGTTCAAATTCTGCTTTAAAACTATACATTATAACTAACGTTGATAGAAAGTTGCCATTGGATGATATTGCTTCGGCTAAAGGCATGCAGATGTCTGAATTCATCAAAGAAATGGAGGCTATTGTTTTTTCCGGCACAAAACTGAATATAGATTATTGGATTGACGAAATTCTTGATGAAGATCAACAGGAAGAGATCTATGAATATTTTATGGAATCAGAAACCGATAAAATAGATGTGGCAATTGATGAATTTGAAGGCGATTATGACGATGAAGAATTGCGGTTATTCCGAATAAAATTTATTAGTGAAGTTGCTAATTGAATAAATTAGACATTAGGCATAGTATAACTTTGTGTATACAACGATATTTGTATCTTTGCAGCCTATTTAAAAAAATTATAGAATGCAAGACGGTTTATACGCAAAATTCAACACTAGTAAAGGAGAAATACTAGTAAGATTAGAATATCAAAAAACTCCGGGGACAGTTGGAAACTTCGTCGCTCTGGCGGAGGGGAATTTAGAAAATTCTGCTAAAAAGCAAGGTCAAAAATATTATGATGGACTAAAATTTCATCGGGTTATTCCAGATTTCATGATACAAGGTGGCTGTCCTTTAGGAACAGGTACGGGAAATCCGGGATATCAATTTGATGATGAATTTCATCCTGAC
>CBDUIO010000263.1:0-3057 GCA_965367355.1 uncultured Flavobacteriaceae bacterium | reverse complement strand
CGTATACACACTTTCCAGGCGTGCGCCTTCGACCACTCGGCCACCTCTCTGTAAATCTATCTTAAAATAAATTACAGGAGTTCAAATAACAAAAAAATCTTCAAACCATAAAATATTTTCCGGTTAATTTAAGTTATTTCTCCTCTCAAAGAAGTTTCAAATATGGTTTTTAAAACTTTTGGTGAAACTTTTGAGCCTAATAAATACATCAATTTAGTTAAAGCTGCTTCGGTTGTAATATCTTTTCCCGTGATAACTCCAATCTTTTTGAGTTCAACACTTGATTCATATTTACCTAAAAGAACACTTCCTCCTGAACACTGAGTTACATTTATAATTGATATGCCTTTTTCAATTGCCAACCTTAATATGCTCAAGAATGATTCATTTGTTGGAGTGTTACCCGCACCAAAAGTTTCTAATATGACTCCCTTAAGATTAGGTGTGTTAAAAACCGATTGGAGTATACGATCAGAAATTCCCGGGTATAATTTTATTAGCGCTATTTCTGTACACATATCTTTATGTACTTGCAATGTCTTCTTAGAATTTGGCTGAAGTAAATATTGCCTGTTGACTTTCAAATGAACTCCGGATTCCAATAACTCAGGATAGTTGAATGATGCGAAAGCCTGAAAATGTTCAGCATTAATCTTGGTTGTTCTGTTACCTCGATATAATTTATATTCAAAATACAAACAAACTTCTTTAATTACCGGTTTATCTTTTTCAATCAATGAGGCTATTTGTATTGCAGTAATTAGATTTTCCTTTGCATCTGTCCTTAGATCCCCAATAGGGAGTTGAGAACCAGTAAATACTACAGGTTTTGACAGGTTCTCCAGCATAAAACTTAATGCAGAAGCAGAATAACTCATGGTATCGCTGCCATGAAGTACTACAAAGCCATCATTATCTTCATAGTTGTTTTCAATAATTTCTGCTATTTGAATCCAGTAATCGGGATTCATTTCACTCGAATCAACAGGATCTTCAAAAGAAATTGTTTTAATAATGCAATCCAATAATTTTAATTCGGGTATTTTTTCAAGCAAATTATCAAAATCAAATGCTTTTAAACTTCCGGTTTCGGGATCCTTCATCATACCAATGGTACCACCCGTATAGATCAATATTATTTTAGCCTTTCTTGCCATAGTTAAATTGAAAATATTTCCTTACTGTTCTGAGTAGTGACCTCAGCAATTTTTTCTTCAGATACATCGTAAATTTCTGAAACTTTCTTTAATACATTTATAATATAGGAGCTTTCGTTGCGCTTTCCTCTATAAGGCGTAGGTGATAAATAAGGGGAGTCTGTTTCTAAAACAATGTGCTCAAGACCTATCTCATTTAAAAACTGATCTATTTTTCCGTTTTTAAAAGTCACTACTCCACCTATTCCTAATTTCATATTATATGATATTGCTTTTTTAGCTTGATCTATTGTTCCTGTAAAACAATGAAAAATACCAAATAGGTCACTTCCTTTTTCTTCTTCAAGGACTTCAAATATTTCATTAAAAGAATCTCTGCAATGGATTACTATGGGTAATTTATATTGTTTTGCTAGTTTAATTTGATGTTTAAATGCTTTTTTTTGAATTTCAAGTGTAGATTTATCCCAATACAGATCTATTCCCGTTTCCCCAACTGCATAAAATTTGTTTGAGGCCAACATGTCTTCAACATGTTTGAGTTCATCTTGATAATTCTCTTTTACATGAGTTGGATGTAATCCCATCATTAAAAAAATATTATCGGGATACTCTTTTTGCAATTGCAACATTGAATTCGTGTAAGTCGAATCAATAGCTGGTACAAAAAATCTAAATACATTTTTATCCAAGGCGCGTTTGAACATTTCTTTTCTATCCTCATAAAAAGCCTCACTATATAAATGTGTGTGCGTATCTGTAATAACCATATTGCAAAAATAGATTATTTAGTCCTTATATTAGCAAAAAAATAAGACCATGGACACCTTGCATTCCTTTTTAACTGAAAGGGGTTACACCAGAACAAAATTACATTTAACAAAAACGAATCACTTTGAAATTCGGGCAACAATTAATGGTGTTAAAGGAATATTTATTCTGGATACAGGAGCATCCAATTCATGTGTTGGTTTTGAATCAGTAGATCTGTTCAAACTTCAAACCGAAGAATCTGAAATTAAGGCAGCCGGTGCAGGTGCCACTGATATGGAAACCAAATTATCTGAAAAAAATGAAATAAAAATTGGAAAGTGGAAAAATGATAAGCTGGCTTTGATATTGTTTAACCTTACTCATGTTAATACGGCGTTGGTAAATCATAAAGCCAAACCTGTGGATGGCATTATTGGTGCTGATATTTTAAAAAAAGGAAAGGCAATCATTGATTATAATAAGAAATATCTCTATTTAAAATTAAATTGAAAACATGACCAATATCATTTATTATTTCATTTAATGGTATTACTTTAATCGAGCTATTAATCAGTAAATTATGGCGTCATGGAAGAGTAGGTTGATATTATCTTTTTAGGATTTCTACTTTTGTAATAACACTTAATAATTAACAAACATATTTCTCCATGACAATATAAAGAAAAGCGCAACTCAAAAGGTTGCGCTTTTTATTTTACATGAAATCGCCTTATAATTCCAATGCTTTTTTAACATCGTTGTTCATAAGTAATTCAATCGGGTTTTCTAAAGCTTCTTTTACCGCTACCAGGAAGCCAACGCTTTCTTTTCCATCAATGATTCTGTGGTCATATGATAATGCTACATACATGATTGGTCTGATTTCAACTTTACCATTTACCGCAACAGGTCTTTCTACAATGTTATGCATCCCTAAAATGCCACTTTGCGGCGGATTGATAATTGGAGTCGATAACATACTTCCAAAAACACCTCCATTTGAAATGGTAAAGGTTCCACCTGTCATTTCATCCACAGTTATTTGACCATCACGTGCTCGAATGGCTAATCTTTTTACTTCTGATTCCACACCTCTAAAACTTAATTTTTCAGCATTTCTAATCACAGGAACCATTAACCCTTTTGG
>CBDUIO010000262.1:0-3061 GCA_965367355.1 uncultured Flavobacteriaceae bacterium | reverse complement strand
AAATACCAGAATGGTGTGAATGAGCAGATCCAGTCGGATTATTTCTTAAAGGAGAGTTAGGGTGCACTCGTCAGTTCGAGTGAAATTGCGAAGCAATTTTGTATCGAGAACTACCAGAATCCCTGAATAATATCATACAACATAACTTCTCGATACGATTTTTTAGTTTCTAAAAAATCACTCGAAGTGACAACTTAGAACCATTTGATGGTGAGATCCACGATCTTTTGTTTGAATTTGTTATAAGGCGGAAAAAGCAATTCTATTGATCCTTTGGTGTGCTGCTTCAATACAGAGCGTATATTTGAAAATTCCTGAAAACCAAAAAATCCGTGGCTCTTGCCTATTCCACTATTATTAGATCCTCCAAAAGGTAAATTGTGATTCGAGTATTGAACTACATTATTATTGATGCAGGTGCTTCCTGCCCTGGTATTATCAATTACCTGTTGAATCTGTCGCTTATTCTTAGAGTAAATATAGAGGGCTAAAGGTTTTTCTTTGGAGTTGATATAATTTATGACCTCATCAATTGTTTCATAGGTTTTTATTGGTAAAATAGGTCCGAAAATTTCCTCCTGAAGCAAGGAAGCTTCTTCCGGTAAATTGGAAATAACTGTTGGCTGAATAAAGTTGTCTTCCGAGTTTGTATTTCCTCCAATTTCAATTGTAGCCTTGAGCTTTTTAGCATTATCCAAATGATCATTCAGTCGTTTAAAATGTCTCTGATTGACAATTCTAGAATAGGAAGCAGAAGCAGAAGCATCCTCAGAAAAGAAGGATTGAATATTCTGTTTGAATTCGTTGAGAAATTCCTCCTGAACCTCTTTATGTATCAGCAAGTAATCAGGAGAGACACAAATCTGTCCGTTATTTATAAATTTTCCCCAGGCAATCTTTTGAGCTGCCGACTTAATATTTGCTGATCTATCAACTATTGTTGGAGACTTCCCTCCCAACTCCAAAGTTACCGAGGTTAAATGCTCTGCAGCCGATTTCATTACGATCTTCCCAACATTAGGAGAACCTGTAAAAAAGATATGATTGAATGGCAGCTTCAGCAATTCTTTAGAGACTTCCACATCACCTTCCAATAAAGCTATTTCATTTTCCTCAAACAGTTCTTTCACAATTTCTGCCATGACTTTGGCAATATGAGGCGTCATTTCAGATGGTTTTAACATAACTGTATTACCTGCTGCAATCGCTGAAACAAGTGGGCCAAATGTGAGGTTCAAAGGGAAATTCCATGGCGATATGATCAGACAAACACCTTTAGGTTCATATTTATAATAAGAAGAGGAACCTATCAAGGCAAAAGGCGTATCTACCTTTTGTTTTTTTAGCCAGGATTTTAAGTGCTGTTTTGCAAATTTTATTTCACCTACAATAGAATAGACTTCAGTAAGATCTGTTTCCAGAAACGGTTTTTTAAAATCATCATATAATGCCTGCCGGATCTTATCTCTATACGTGAACTCAACAGCCTTCTTTAAGGCATTTAATTTTTTAATGCGTTGCTTATGCGTAGTATTTCCAATTGCGTATTGGTTGTCCTTCTGTGCTTTAAAAAGTTCCCAATATCTGTTATTGGAATGTAATGTTGGCTCTAACATATTTCAAAGATAACTCTTAAAAATAATTAATCCTCAACGTTATTTTAGTTTTAAACATTAAAAAGGAAGGCATTTAAGCTATCATTGAAGAAGTATAAATTCATAATCTATTTAGAATATAATTGCCTGCTTCCTTCAGCATCAATTTCAATATGAAAATCAAGTTGCATAAGTCCTGCATCACCACTATATGTATCATCTGCATGTCCTACTGCTCTAAATACTCTACAAACAAGCATACTAGATAGCGTTTTCCCACTACCATCAATGCCGTTATTGGCACCATTACCATTAAAACTTGCTAACAGATGCTTGTCTCCAGCTAGAGGACCTCCTACCAGGTTTGTATTTGTTGATGCATAAATGATGTTTGTGTCAGTAAAAGTATCACCAAGATTTGCCCAATTATATTCCAATCCCCAAACAATATTTCCAGATGAATATCCGCTTGGCAACACAAAATGAACGTGAGGGAAAATTTCTGTATCATACTTTCTTGCATGGGGTATTTGAACCGTAAAAAAAAGTTCTTCCTCTGTACTTCCGGAAAACCAATATAAATATACGCCCTGGCTGCCACTACCATTATCAAAAGCCTGTGCAAACCCTGGCTCCTTAGCGCCTCCTGTTTTTGTTGAAGTGACAGGAATTGTCAAATCATCAAATCGCGTTGCCGATCCTTCAAAACTTAATGAACCATCAGCTTCAATATAGGTATTATTGGTTCCATCACCTATTCTAGTATTGCCTGCAGAATCAACAGTTACACGTTCTAAACCAGCTGTAGATAATCGGATGACATCTTCATCAACACTTTGTTCCACTTCTATTTTTGTGTCATTATCAGCGTCAGATAATTCATCTGAATTTCCGCCAGATAGTTCTGTCCAGGTTCCTGAATAGAACCAGAAACTTTGGGTGTCGGTATCAAAAACCAATAATCCGGTTGCGGGTGAGGCTATACCGGTTCTTTGAGAGGTGTCCATTCTTGGAATCAGCATTCCTTTTGTCGTGGATTGAATATCAAGCATAGACGAGGCATCTGGAGAGGTGGTCCCGATTCCAACCTGAGCTTGGGAATGGAAATTTATAAATGCAAATAGAATTATTAATTTTAATAGTTTATGATATATAGTGTTCATGATCTGGGATTTTTGCAATTAGTATTTTAATATTTTAAACGATGATATATTACCTTCAGATTCTAAATTAATTAGGTATAATCCTTCCGTTTGATTAAATGGAATCAATATGTTATTGTCATTTGTTCCAAATATTTTGGTTTGTATCACTTGTCCTAATTCGTTCAAAATGGAAACTTTATCTATATGTAATGAGTTTGGATTTTTAATAATTATATTGTTGCTGCTGTAATAAACATTTGTATCGTTTTCTAAAAAGACATCAGTATTTAATGTTTGGGGTTGAAAAACAAGCTTAAATCG
>CBDUIO010000261.1:0-3064 GCA_965367355.1 uncultured Flavobacteriaceae bacterium | reverse complement strand
TATCTTAGGAAATTACAATCAAGCCATTTGGTTCAATCGAATTTTATTTTCAGGGATAAATATAGAGCTGGTGTAAAGGTTTATGAAGACAAGGCAATAACAACAAAGGAATTCTTTAAAAACATTTATGAAAATCCCTATACATTTTGCATGCGAGGAGGTGGAAATTTTTCAGTACGATTTTATGAATCCTTAGCTGTAGGTCGTATCCCTGTTTTATTGAATACAGATTGTCTTTTGCCTTTAGATAAATTAATAAATTGGCAAGAACATTGTGTGATTTTAGATGAATCTGAGTATAGATCAATGGGTGATGCAATTGTGAATTTTCATAATGATCTAAGTGATGACGAGTTCATTGACTTACAAAAGAAAAACAGAAAATTGTGGAAAGATTTCCTAACCAGGCATTCTTTTTTTAAAGTTATACACGACCAATTTATAGCCAATTTAAACTAGTATGCCAAAAAATTTTACTTTAATAATTTGTACATACAAAAGGCCTGATTCTCTTATTAGATTATTGAATTCTGTTAGAACTCAAACTGCTTATCCATATGAAATATTGATTATTGACGGATCACCTGACCAGAAAACAGAAAATACACTGAATAAAACTTCCTTTAAAAACTTAAAATATTTCAAAGTTGAAGAAAAAGATCGTGGATTAACAAGACAAAGAAATTTTGGAATCAATTTGGTCAATGAAAAATCAGAAATCATTTGTTTTTTAGATGATGATATTGTTTTAGAAAACAATTATTTTGAAGAGTTAATAGCAACATACAATAATGGTGATGCGTTAGCTGTTGGAGGATATATTGCGAATGAAACTTTGTGGGAAAAAGGAGAAGTTCAAAAAAATAGTAAAAAATTCAGTTTTGATGGATGGGTGAGGAACGAGCCATTAAGATTTAGAGTTAGAAAAATATTTGGGCTGTCTCCCAATATGGATCCTGGATATCTACCAACTTTTTCACATGGAAGGTCAATTGGTTTTCTGCCTCCTTCTGGAAAAGTTTATAAGGTTGAGCAAATTATGGGTGGAGTTTCTTCATTTAAAAAAGAGATATTTGAAAAGATAAAATTTTCAACCTATTTTGAGGGTTACGGTCTGTATGAAGATGCCGATTTTTCGCTGAGGTTAGCAAAAATAGGAAAGTTGTATGTTAATACGAATGCTAAATTATATCATTATCATGATGACTCCGGGCGACCTAATATGTATAAATATGGTAAAATGGTCGTTAGAAACGGTTGGTATGTTTGGCGAATCAAATATCCTAAGCCCAGTTTTAAAGACAGATTTAAATGGAATGCCGCATCTTTTTTGTTGACGATAATTAGATTTTCAAATGTAATTAACACAAATAAAAGAAAAGAAGCAATAACAGAAGGTTTTGGAAGAATTGTCGGTTGGTTTAGTTTGTTATATAATAAGCCTAAATTTGAAGAATGAAATTTGTGATTATCACACATGTTAAGCATAGTAATCAAAATGAAAAATATTTTGCGTATGCACCTTATGTTAAAGAAATGAACATATGGTTAAAACATGTTGATGAAGTGATAATTGTAGCTCCTTTACAGCAAATAAAGCCAACAATAATTGATGAGGAATATATTCATTCAAAAATTAATTTTATAAAAATACCAGCGATAGAATTCACCTCAATTTATAAGGCTGTCTACTCTTTTTTATTAACACCTTATATTTTAATCAAAATTTTTGCGGCTTGTTTTCAATCAAATCATATACACTTAAGATGTCCTGGAAATATCGGTCTATTAGGTTGTTTGGTTCAGGTCTTATTTCCAAAAAAGAATAAAACAGCTAAATATGCGGGTAACTGGGATCCTAAGAGCGAACAACCATTAAGTTATAAATTGCAAAAATATATTTTGAGTAATACTTTTTTAACCAGAAATATGCAAACCCTGGTTTATGGTAAATGGAAGGGTCAAACAAAAAATATAAAATCATTTTTTACTGCATCTTTTAATAAATCAGAAGTTGAACCTTTGATTAAAAGGGACTATAAAGGACCTTTTAGGTTTATTTTCATTGGAACGCTGGTAAAAGGAAAACGACCTCTTTTAGTGTTGAAAATTATAGATAGATTAATAAAGGATGGTTTGGATTGTTTCCTTGATTTTTATGGAGAAGGAGATCTTAAAGATGGTCTTCAAGATTATATCAAAAAGGAAGAATTAGAATCTCGAGTGAGAATTCATGGAAATGTAAGCAAAGACATTTTGAAATCAGAGTTGAAAAAATCACATTTCATATTGCTTCCGTCAAAATCAGAAGGTTGGCCTAAAGCAGTTGCGGAAGGAATGTTTTTTGGAGTAATTCCAATAACTACGAATATTTCATGTTTAAGTTGGATGCTTGATGAAGGAAGAAGAGGTATTTTAATTGAAAACAATCTTTACAAATCTGTAGAAAAAATAAAGGCGAGTATTAAAAACGATAATTTATTATCCATGTCTGTAGCAGCGCAACAATGGTCTCAAGTTTATACTTTAGAAAAATATGAAGCAGAAATTATAAAATTCCTTCAAGGCAAATGAGAGTATTACAATTGATAGATTCCTTACATCCGGGAGGAGCTGAGAGAGTTTCAGTGAATATAGCTAATGCTTTAGTAGAAAACATTAATAAATCATTTTTATGTGTCACAAGGGAAGAAGGAATATTAAAAGAGAGTATAGCCCCTAGCGTCGAATATTTTTTTTTAAAAAAGAAATCGACCGTAGATATTAAGGCAATATTTATTTTAAATAGAATTGTAAAGGATCATAATATTAACATTATTCATGCGCACTCCACCTCATTTTTTTTAGCAGTGATAATTAAATTATTCAATTCCAATATTAAATTAGTCTGGCATGATCATTACGGCAACAGTGAGTTTTTAAAGAACAGAAAATCCTTTATTTTAAAATTATGTTCTAAAAATTTTGATTATGTATTCTCTGTTAATAATAATTTAGCAACTTGGGCAAAAGCGTATTTAAAAAATGAAAATATACGTTTTTTGCCAAATTTTGTTGTAAAGAA
>CBDUIO010000260.1:0-3068 GCA_965367355.1 uncultured Flavobacteriaceae bacterium | reverse complement strand
TTTTTAAATGATCCATACATCTGTCCAACCAACGATGCGTCATATGCATAGACTGTTTCGCATAATTATAATCGCAGGGGTAAGGCGTGCATTCGTCAAATGCCATAATGATATCTGCTCCAATCGTACGTTGAATTTCCATGACATTTTCAGGAGTAAAAACATGATAACTCCCGTCAATGTGACTTTTGAATTTTACCCCCTCTTCCTTTATTTTTCTGTTTGCCGATAATGAGTATACTTGATATCCGCCTGAATCGGTTAATATATTTCTATCCCAATTCATGAATTTATGAAGTCCTCCAGCTTTTTCAAGAATCTGAGTTTGCGGACGTAAATACAAATGATATGTATTTCCAAGAATAATATCCGGATTAATATCTTCCCTTAATTCTCTTTGATGAACGCCTTTAACAGAGGCAACCGTTCCAACTGGCATAAAAATGGGAGTCTCAATTGTACCATGATCTGTAACCATTGTTCCTGCCCTGGCTTTACTATTGATATCTGTACCTATTAGGTTAAATTTCATACACTTTTATCAGTAGTTGGCAAAGATAAATAACTATATATTGTATTTCATAGAATTGTAATTAAATTAACTTATTAACAATACTAATGCCTTATCAACAATCCGGGAAAACGACCTTAATTAGGCTTGAATTTTCTTTTTTAACGGTTTATATTATTCTATTTTTGACGCTTAAATACTAACTAAAAAAAACATGCCCAACATTCAAAAGCTAGAAGATATTACTACTCAAACTCGTAGAGATATTTTACGAATGGTTCATAAAGTAAATTCAGGACATCCAGGTGGTTCACTAGGTTGTGCAGAATTTATGGTAACTCTTTTTAATGAGATCATGGAACGTAAAAAAGGATTTGATATGAACGGGATAGGTGAAGATATTTTCTTCCTTTCCAATGGTCATATTTCTCCTTTATTTTACAGTGTTCTTGCAAGGTCCGGTTACTTTCCAGTTAATGAGTTAAGCACATTCCGACTTATAAATTCTCGTTTACAAGGTCATCCTGCAACTCACGAAGGATTACCGGGAATTAGAGTTGCTTCAGGATCTTTAGGTCAAGGATTATCAGTAGCAATTGGAGCAGCACAAACAAAGAAACTTAATAAGGATAAACATCTCGTTTACAGTTTACATGGAGATGGAGAATTACAGGAAGGACAAAACTGGGAAGCTATTATGTATGCTTCGGCTAAAAAAGTTGACAACATTATTGCAACGATTGACTATAACGGTCAACAAATTGATGGTCCTACAGAAAATGTCCTTTCACTAGGTAATCTTCATGAGAAGTTTAAAGCTTTTGACTGGGAGATAGTTGAAATTAAAGAGGGCAACAATATTGATGCTATACTAAAAGGAATGTCCCAGGCAAAAGCAAAAACAGGTCATGGAAAACCTGTTTGTGTATTGCTGCATACGGTTATGGGACATGGAGTAGATTTTATGATGCATACTCACGCCTGGCATGGCAAAGCACCAAATGACGAACAATTGGCAATAGGACTATCTCAAAACCAGGAAACACTGGGTGACTACTAATTTTCAATCCTTAATTAAAAAATGAAAAAATACACATTTACAGAAAAGAAAGATACAAGAAGTGGTTTTGGTGCAGGATTGGCAGAATTAGGCAGAAAAAATCCAAATGTTGTCGCTCTTTGCGCAGACCTTGTTGGTTCTTTAAAAATGGATAAGTTTATTGAAGAAAACCCTGAGCGATTCTTTCAGGTTGGTATTGCTGAAGCTAATATGATGGGAATAGCAGCGGGAATGACAATTGGCGGAAAAATTCCTTTTACCGGTACTTTTGCAAATTTCTCAACCGGAAGAGTCTATGACCAAATTCGGCAATCTATTGCTTATTCTGAAAAAAATGTAAAAATATGTGCCTCTCATGCAGGATTGACACTTGGCGAAGATGGTGCAACACATCAGATTCTTGAAGATATAGGTTTAATGAAGATGTTACCGGGAATGACTGTGATAAACACTTGTGATTATAATCAAACCAAAGCTGCTACTATTGCAATAGCCGATCATAAAGGGCCGGTTTATTTGCGTTTTGGAAGGCCTGCAGTACCTGTGTTTACTCCAATAGATCAAAAGTTTGAAATTGGTAAAGCGATTCGATTACAGGAAGGAAATGATGTTACAATTGTGGCAACCGGTCATTTGGTTTGGGAAGCATTGCAAGCAGCAGAAATTCTATTTGAAAAAGGTATACAGGCTGAAGTCATAAATATTCATACGATTAAGCCATTAGATGAAAAAGCTATTTTAAATTCCGTTAAGAAAACCGGTTGTATAGTTACAGCAGAAGAACATAATTATTTTGGTGGATTGGGAGAAAGCGTTTCCAGAGTTCTTTGTCAGAATTATCCAGTACCTCAAGAATTTATTGCAACTGATGACACTTTTGGTGAATCCGGGACCCCAGCACAATTAATGGATAAATATGGTTTAAATAGTAGCGCCATTGTTAAGGCAGTTGAAACCGTAATTAAAAGAAAATAATACGCATATATATTCGTTTACTCTATATAAATCTTAAAACGAATAGATTATGAAACAATTATTTTTGATTGCCATTTTACTAACGTCAACCATCACAATTTCTCAAACAGATACTAATTTTGGTATCAAGGGAGGATTAAATTATAATGCTAACGGAAATTATTTTGAATCTGCCAGTGACACCTATGAAAATCCCGATAGGAATATTGGATACCATCTAGGTGTATTTGGTAAATTTGGAGACAGTTTCTATTTTAGACCGGAGTTGGTTTATACCGCTACTAAAAGCGAATATGATTCCGGTGATTTTGACATGAAGAAATTGGACGGTCCATTATTAATTGGTGTCAAAGTCTTAGGTCCGATTAGTGTTTTTGGCGGACCTTCATTTCAATATATTTTAGATTCAGAATTCGAGAATGTGAATATCGACAATATCAAAAATGATTTTAGTATTGGATTAAATTTCGGGATAGCACTTAATTTTGAGAATTTTGGACTGGACCTGCGTTACGAAAGAGG
>CBDUIO010000259.1:0-3079 GCA_965367355.1 uncultured Flavobacteriaceae bacterium | reverse complement strand
GTAATAATTGGTATTCTAATGGAAGCACCTCTGTCTGATATTCCATAACTAAAGTCAGTTATGGCAGCAGTTTCGTGCAATCCTGTAAGTCTTTCATCATTGTACGCTCCATAAACAGCAATGTGCTCCTCTGCAACAGGTCTGAATGCTTCACAAATTTTCATATAAGTTTCTTTACTTCCGCAGGTTCTTAAGACAGAGTTAGAGAAATTTGCATGCATTCCAGATCCGTTCCAATCTCCTTTCACTGGCTTCGGATGGTATTCTATATAATAATGATGTTTTTCTGTTAATCTGTCTAATAAATATCTAGCTACCCAAATTTGGTCACCGGCATTTTTAGCTCCTTTAGCAAAAACTTGAAATTCCCATTGTCCCGGTGCAACTTCCTGGTTTATGCCTTCAAAATTTAAACCGGCTTCTATGCATTGGTCAGCATGTGCTTCAACTATATCTCTTCCCCATGTATATCGTCCTCCTACAGAACAGTAGTATTTTCCTTGTGGTCCGGGAAATCCACGCCTAGGGAATCCTAATGGAAGGTCAGTTTCAGAGTCCATAATAAAATATTCCTGTTCAAAACCAAACCAGAAATCATTGTCGTCATCATCAATTTTTGCTCGCGCATTTGATGGATGCGGTTTACCATCGGCATCCAATACTTCAGCCATCACCAAATATCCATTAACTCTAGCAGGATCCGGAAAAATTGCTACCGGTTTCAATAAACAATCTGAAGAACCTCCTTCAGCCTGTTCAGTTGAAGATCCGTCAAAAGACCAAATAGGGCAATCTTCTAATTTACCACTAAAATCCTCTTCTATTTTCGTTTTACTTCTCATGTTTTGAGTTGGTTCGTGCCCGTCTAACCATATATACTCCAATTTAAACTTTGCCATAATTATTTCCTAATAAATTAATTAATAATAGTTGCAAATATAAATTTATTTCAATTTAACCCACAAAAAACTAGGTTAAATTATTATTTTTTATCAATATCATATAATCACCCCTAAAAAAATTAGGGTTGTATATTTTTTATTAAAAAAATCATGTACTTATTTCTATATTTGTAAAAAATATAAACAATGACATCATTACGTTTTTATGCTATTCGTGAAACACTAAACAGGAAACCTGTTGTTATACATGAAAATATTCGCCGATCTGAATTGTTTGGTTCCAATGTGTTCAATCATTCAGTTATGAAGCAATTGCTTACCAAAGAAGCCTTTGACAGCGTTAAAAATGCAATCAATAAGGGTAAAAAAATAGAAAGAAGTATAGCCGATCAAATTGCATTTGCGATGAAGGATTGGGCTTTGGGGAAAGGGGCAACACATTATACACATTGGTTTCAACCCCTTACTGGAGCTACAGCTGAAAAGCATGATGCATTTTTTGAAACCATTGGTGAAGATGGTGCTATTGAAAGATTTGGCGGCGGTCAACTAGTACAACAAGAGCCGGACGCATCCTCATTTCCCAGTGGCGGAATAAGAAATACATTTGAAGCAAGAGGTTATACTGCATGGGATCCTACGTCTCCTGCATTTATTTATGGTACCACCTTATGTATACCAACAGTATTTGTTGCCTATACAGGAGAGGCACTAGATTATAAAACGCCTTTATTAAGAGCGCTTCAGGCGGTTGATCAAGCGGCTGTGGCCGTTGCAAAATACTTTGATAAGAATGTTCGCAAAGTGAATTCTTCTTTAGGATGGGAACAGGAATATTTTCTAATAGACAGTGCTCTGGCAGCCTCACGACCTGATATTTCATTAACAGGAAGGACATTATTCGGTCATTCATCAGCAAAAGGTCAGCAATTGGATGATCACTATTTTGGTACCATTCCAAACAGAGCTATGGCTTTTATGAGAGATCTCGAAACAGAATGTATGTTATTAGGCATTCCGGTTAAAACAAGACATAATGAAGTGGCACCAAATCAGTTTGAACTGGCACCTATTTTTGAAGAGGCCAATCTAGCTGTAGATCATAACTCCTTATTAATGGATGTTATGGAAAAAATTGCCGGCAGGCATAATTTTAAAGTATTGTTACATGAAAAGCCATTTGCCGGAGTTAATGGTTCTGGAAAACATAATAACTGGAGTTTAAGCACAGATACAGGGGTTAATCTTTTAAGTCCCGGGACGACTCCTATGAGCAACTTGCAATTTCTAACCTTTTTTATCAATACAATTAAAGCAGTTCATGATTATGAAGAATTGTTAAGAGCCTCCATTGCATCGGCCAGTAATGACCATAGGTTAGGGGCCAATGAAGCTCCACCCGCTATCATTTCTGTATTCATAGGAGAACAGCTTTCAAGGACACTTCAGGAGTTGGAAGGAGTTACCAAAGGAAAATTATCGCCACAGGAAAAAACACAACTCAAGCTTAATGTGGTTGGCAAGATTCCGGAAATTTTATTGGATAATACCGACAGAAACAGAACCTCTCCATTTGCATTTACCGGAAACAAGTTCGAGTTCAGAGCAGTTGGTTCTTCAGCAAATTGCGCAAATCCTATGACTGTTTTAAATTCGATAGTAGCTAAGCAGCTAATAGATTTTAAAAAGGAGGTGGATATATTAATAGATAAAAAGGACCTGAAGAAAGATGAAGCCATTTTTAATGTGTTACGTGAATATATTAAACAGTCCAAGAACATTTTGTTTGAAGGAAACGGATACAGTGAAGAGTGGCAAAAGGAAGCAAAAAAGCGAGGACTAAGCAATAATAAAACAACTCCGGAAGCCTTGAAGGCAAGGATATCACAAAAGGCAATAGAGCTATTTGAAGGATTGGAAGTAATGAACAAAGTAGAAGTACAAGCTCGTTATGAAATAGAAATTGAAGAATATACATTAAGAATACAAATAGAAAGTCGAGTTCTCGGTGATCTTGCCAGAAACCATATTATCCCTACTGCAGTAAAATATCAGAATATTTTAATCGAGAATGTGAAAGGTCTTAAAGATATATATGGTAGCAGTTTTGAAACTTATGCCAAAGAGCAACTGGAATTGATCGAGGATATTTCAAAACGAATTGAATCTATAAATTC
>CBDUIO010000258.1:0-3102 GCA_965367355.1 uncultured Flavobacteriaceae bacterium | reverse complement strand
GTGTATGATGCCGATATTGAATTTTATAATGTTCTGGATGATAATGAAGTTAAATTAGGCGTTGCCAAAACTGATAAAGATGGCTTAGCACAATTAATAGTCCCTGAAAATCAGGTATATTTAACAGATAGTGAAGGATACATCAATTTAAAAGCAGTTTTTGATGGTTTAGAAGATTTAGACTCTGAAGAAGAAGAATTAGCGGTTAAAGATCTTTTTTTAGAACTGGATTTGCAGGAAATTGACAGTGTAAAAACGGTCATGTTAAAAGCCTATACTCTGGACAGTTTAAAAACTAAGACTCCCGTTGAAGAAATAGATGTTATTTTCTCTGTAGGTGGCATGCTTTCAAAAATGCCAATTGAAGAAGCGTCTGTTGAGGACGGTGAATATGAGTTTGAATTCCCGGGCAATATATCGGGTGATAAAGACGGAAATGTTGATGTTTTCGTTGTCGTTGATGACAATGATGATTTTGGTAATGTAATTCAGAAAAAAAATGTAAATTGGGGTAAGCAAAATAATATTGCAGTTGCAGAAGATAATACATTATGGTCTGATGCTGCACCAATATGGATGTATATTGTATTATCCATTTTATTAATTGGAGTATGGGCTAATTATGCGTATAGCATTAAAAACCTATTACAGATTAAAAAAGAAGGAAAAGAAATAGAATCTAAAAAAAATGAAACTACATAAAAAGGTTTTGGTATCATTTTTGATTCATAATTAATAATTAACAATTAAGACAATTAACAAACATGAAAACACTTAAATTTTTATTTATTCTTGGAGTCATTAGCTTTGGCTTTTTAGCATTTACTGCATTAGATCAGGAACCTTGGAAGGTACCAGCTAAATACGAAAAAATGACAAACCCTGAAGAAGCATCAAAAGATAATATTGATATCGGGAAGTCACTGTATTCCAAGCACTGTAAGTCATGCCACGGTAAAGAAGGGTATGGTGATGGTCCTAAAGCAGAAGAAGTCGAAGGCGATCTTGGAGATTTCTCCTCTGCAGAATATCAAGCTCAGTCTGATGGCGCACTTTTTTATAAAAGTTACATTGGCCGAAAAGATATGCCAAGCTTTGAAAAGAAAATGAGCGAAGAGGATATGTGGTTAGTAGTTCACTATATGAGAACCTTAAAAGAATAGTATAATTTAACTTTTACATAAAAAAGCCCAAACAAATTGTTTGGGCTTTTTTAGTTTAAATATCTACCTATAAGTTAATATAGATTTTTATAATATTGATCGGCCATTCTTTTACTTCTGAATTCAGGCATTACATCATCAATTGCCTTAAATACAATGTCCTGCCATTTTTCCGGCTTGTCATAGAATGTAGGAATCACTTTCTTCTCAAGGATATCATATAAATTATCGGCATCTATTTTATCCTGATCCCAAATAGGTAAATTATGATCTAATTCCGGTAAAACAAAACAGTTTTTACCATTTTTTTGGAATTCAGGAATCCATCCATCATTAATTGAGACATTCACAGAGCCATTCATAGCTGCTGTCATACCACTTGTTCCTGAAGCCTCTCGAGTAATTCTTGGTGTATTTAACCAAACATCCGATCCACATTTAAGTTGCTTGGAAAGATCCATCTCATAGCCTATTAAAACTGCCAGATTTGGAACCGATTTAGAAAAATGCACTAAATGATTAAAAATGTCTATGGCATAGTAATCAAAAGGATATGGTTTTCCTGACCAAATAATTTGAATTGGATATTTAGCATTAGTGATCAATCTTTTAAATCTTTCAAGATCATGTAATAACAATTCAGCTCTTTTATAGCCTGCAAAACGTCTTGCCCATACAATGGTAAGAACATTAGGATCGAATAATTTCTCTGTTTGATTCAAAACCTCATCAAACAGTTCTTTTTTGAGTTCTAATTTTCTTTTTTTGTATGCCTTAGCATCTTTTTTTAGCCAGGCCTTTTCAATTTTTTCATCCTGCCAAAAGCTTTTGTTTTGTGCGTTGGTAATTGGTATTATTTTACAAATACCTTTGTAGTCCTTCCACATTTCATTGGAGACCTTAGCATGAAGTTTTGAAACGGCATTGGCTTTTTTAGCCATTCTTAAGGCAGAAACAGTGTAATTTATCATACCTCCGTTAACCATCTCTTTTTGTAATTCTTTTTCTGACAGCATTTTACCAAAGAAACCGCATCTGTTTAATAGGCGAGCATCTCTTTCTTCATTTCCGGCTTTTTCAGGAGTATGGGTTGTAAACGCCATCTGATTTTTCTTAACACCGTGATCTTTTAAATAATAAAAAGCAGGTAGCGCATGTCCTTCGTTTAAATGATACACATCTGCTCCTCCCAATGCTTCAACAACTTTTGCACCACCAACTCCCAAAACAATACTTTGAGAAATCCTTGTCATTTCATTGGCGTCATACAAATGATTTGTTATCGTTTTTGATAAGTAATCGTTACCAGGTACATCTGTACTTAATAAATAAACCGGTACGGTTCCAAATATCTCCGGTTTTAAAACATAGGCTCTGACTTTTACATTAGGATTGTCATGAAGTTGAATCTCAACTTCAATCCCTGTGTCTTCAAGAAAATTATAGGTTTTCTCAATAAAGTCAACCCGTAAGGTCTGATCTTCATTTCTTGCCTGATCGTAGTATCCATATTTCCACAACATCCCAATCCCGATCATGTTTTGTTTCAATTCAAATCCGGATCTCATATGGGAACCTGCCAGATATCCAAGCCCTCCTGAATATATTTTTAGAGCCTGATGTATTCCAAACTCCATACTAAAATAAGCAACTTTCTTATCGTACTCCTTTGCAGGTTCATAAGGATGATGCCATTTACTATATTTACTTTTTGTTTTACTCTTTGTTTTTAAATCAGTAATCATAAGATAGGTTTTAAAAATAATGTGCAAAGGTAACTGAATTATAGATTTTTAAGACTATAATCGTAAATAAATTGTCCTTAAACTTCTATAAAAACGAAATTATTAAACTTAAGACCCGAAAATTTAAGAAATCCAATAAATATTGATCAAAACTTATGGAATTATAAGTGGGCTGGCAGTTATTTACCGATTAG
>CBDUIO010000257.1:0-3138 GCA_965367355.1 uncultured Flavobacteriaceae bacterium | reverse complement strand
GATAAGGTTAAAGCGGTTTTACCCATACCAGGTCTTGCCGCTACAATGATCAGGTCACTTTCCTGCCAACCGGAGGTTAGTCTGTCCAATTTTGAAAATCCTGATGGAATTCCACTCAACCCTTCTTTATTTGAAATTTCCTCAATTTTTCTTTTAGCCTGAATAACAAGATTCTGTGCAGTTTCACTGGATCTTTTTATATTTCCCTGTGTGACTTCATATAATTTTGCTTCAGCTTTATCTAATAAATCAAAAACATCCTGAGTTTCATCATATGAATCTTCAATAATCTCGCTTGAAATCTTAATTAAACTCCTCTGGATAAATTTTTGTAAAATAATACGAGCATGAAATTCTATATGTGCAGAAGACGATACTTTTTGGGTTAATGAAATCAAATAAAAGTCACCACCAACTGTAACTAATTTTTCATTCTTTTTTAATTGGCTAGAAACGGTTAATAAGTCAATTGGTTCGCTACTTTCAAAAAGTTGAAAAATGGCCTCAAAAATATGCTGATGTGCTTCTTTGTAAAAAGCTTCGGGACTTAAAATATCTATAACCTCATCGACTCCTTTTTTGTCAATCATCATTGCGCCAAGCACAACTTCCTCTAAATCAATTGCTTGAGGAGGTATTTTCCCTTTTTCTAAACTAATCAAGGTACTTTTGTCTACTTGGTATCCTTTTATTTGGCTTGGTTGTTTCATGAAGGCTAAAGTAATTAAAATGTTAAAAATCCAATCTGTTTCTCGGCATTGAATCTTAACAGGTAGTAAACAATTTAACTGTTAACAACTAAAAAATATTGTTTATAAGTACAAAAAAAACCGAATAAAAATAATTCGGTTTTCCTTACATGCTAGAATTACGCAAATTATTATTTATATACTCCCATTTGAGAATATTTGTCCATTCTTTGTTTTACCAAATCTTTTGGTGATAAGTTTTTCAAACCATTATAGGATTTCACAATCGCATCCCGAACCGATATAAAAGTTGCCTCTCTATCACAGTGTGCACCACCCAATGGCTCCTTAATTATTTCGTCAACCAGTTTAAGCCGTTTCATGTCCTTGGCTGTTAGCTTTAAAGCTTCAGCAGCTTGTTCTTTGTACTCCCAACTCCTCCATAAAATAGACGAACATGATTCCGGAGAAATCACTGAATACCACGTATTTTCGAGCATAAGAACTTTATCGCCTACACCAATACCTAAAGCTCCACCCGAAGCTCCTTCACCAATAATAACGGTGATTATAGGCACTTTTAATCGAGTCATTTCCAGAATATTTCTTGCTATGGCTTCTCCTTGTCCGCGTTCTTCTGCTTCAAGTCCGGGATAAGCTCCGGGAGTATCCAATAAAGTAACTACAGGAATACCAAATTTTTCGGCCGATTTCATGAGCCTAAGGGCTTTTCTGTATCCTTCAGGATTGGCCATTCCAAAATTTCGATATTGTCTTGTCTTGGTGTTATAACCTTTTTGCTGACCGATAAACATATAACTTTGATCGCCAATTTTGCCCAATCCACCAATCATGGCCTTATCATCTTTAAATCCTCGATCTCCATGAAGCTCAAGAAATGTATCTCCACAAATGGCTCTGATATGATCTAAAGTATAAGGTCTTGAAGGATGACGAGACAGCTGAACACGTTGCCAAGGCGTTAAATTCTTATAGATCTCTTTTTTAGTCTCTACTAATTTTTTTTCAATCTGTTTGCAGGTCTCAGTTACATCAACATCACTCTCCTCACCAATAATCTGGCACTTTTGAAGTTGTTCTTCTAATTCTTTAATGGGAAGTTCAAATTCTAAATATTCCATTCAAAATGAGTTTTTGTTAGTTAGCATACAAATATAAAAACTTTCAGCTTGCTAAAAGTTAAATGACACTCCTTTTTATCCTTTTTGAATTTTTGATGATTCCATTAAAAAGGACAACGGTAATAATAATCATCGCACCTAAATAAAATTGAGGCGTCATTTTTTCCGATTCAGGGAACAATATCAAAGCCAAAATGATGCCGTAAACCGGTTCTAGATTATAAGTGAGAATAACCGTATATGGACTAATGTAATTCATGATATATACCGATGCAATAAAGGCATATGCCGTACAAATTGAAGCTAAAATGAACAAATACCCATAATCTGATATACTTAAAGTAAAAAACTCTTTTGAAAATCCATCCCCGAAAATTGGAATGAAAAGCGTTATAAAAATCACACCTCCTATGAATTCATAAAATGATATCACTGTGGCCGAGTTTCTTTCTAAAAACTTTCCATTAATTACTGCAAACAAAGACGAGAGAAAAGCCGAAAGTATCCCCAGGATAATCCCGGTTAGATATTTCATTTCACTACGGGTAATGATAAAAACACCCACTATAACCAGTATTCCAAAAAGTATTTCGTACCAAATTACTTTTCGCTTAAAAATTATGGGCTCAATAAATGAAGCAAAAAAAGCACCGGAAGAAAACATTGACAATGCTATTGAAACATTTGCCACTTTAATTGATCCAAAAAAAGTAATCCAATGCAAAGCAATAATAACTCCCGCGATACAAAACCTTATTATATATCTAGCCGGGATATTTATTTTAATTCGCATCAATTTTATGTAGACAAACATTATAATTGCAGCTATTAACATCCGGAACCAAACAAGAGGAATGGCGTTTATAGAAATCAACTCTCCCAAAATAGCTGTAAAGCCGGCAATAAATACTAAAAAATGAAGATGAAAGTAATTTTTAAGTCTAGCGTTTGGCATTATATAGCATGTATATAGCTAAAATACCAAATATTACATTAGGAAACCAAACGGCTATTAAAGGTGAAAAATCTGATTGTTCTGCCAAGACACCAAATATTTTATCGAAAAACACGTAGATCATGGCAATGGTAATTCCGAAAGCTAAATTAATTCCCATGCCACCCCTTCTTTTTATCGAGGACACGGCAACAGCAATTATTGTAAGAATGAATACAGCGACAGGTAAACTCCACTTTTTATATTGCACCAACTCATATCTTCCAATGTTTGAAGAGCCTCTTTGTTTTTCTTTTTTTATGAAACTTGAGAGTTTGTTGTAACTTAAGGTCTCGGCAATGTATTCAACTGG
>CBDUIO010000256.1:0-3138 GCA_965367355.1 uncultured Flavobacteriaceae bacterium | reverse complement strand
ACGAAAGAAATTAGTAAATAGCATATGGCATCAGGTTTTTTCGCTTTATTAGATGATATTGCCGCACTTATGGATGATGTCGTGGTTATGAGTAAGATAACTACAAAAAAGACAGCAGGGATTTTGGGTGACGATCTTGCGGTAAACGCAGAAAAAGCATCAGGGTTCGTTTCATCAAGAGAATTACCGGTTCTTTGGGCAATCTCGAAAGGATCATTTATTAACAAATTGATTATTCTTCCTGTAGCATTTATTCTTAGCTATTATATTCCTTGGATGGTAACCGTTTTATTAGTTATTGGCGGATTTTATTTAGCTTATGAAGGTGTCGAAAAGATCTATGAGTTTATTTTTCATCGAAACCATGAACATACAACAACATTAGATGAAAAAGTTAGTAAAAAAGATGTCTTGCAAAAGGAAAAAAAGAAGATTAAATCAGCTATTTTGACTGATTTTATTCTCTCTGTTGAAATAATAATTATTGCTTTAGGTGCTGTTATTGGGAAGGAATTAGCCCTACAAATTATGGTCGTATCTTTTGTTGCGTTATTGGCGACAGTTGGAGTTTATGGTATTGTCGCTTTAATTGTAAGAATGGATGATTTAGGTTTTAAACTGATAAAATTAAGCAATGGGAACAAAAATATCCTTTACTATTCAGGGCGGTTTATGGCACTTGCACTGCCAAAGATCGTTAAGAGTTTATCTGTTATTGGAACTTTGGCCTTGCTTTTGGTTTCCGGCGGAATCTTTATCCATAAAATAGAATATTTGCACCATTTTTTAGAGTTTTTACCCGGAATTCTAAGGGATTTTGTAGTTGGATTACTTGTGGGATTGCTTGTATTACTGATTGTAAAGCTTATTAAAAAACTGTTTTAATTCTGTGTTAAAAATCCAATTTTTTCTTTCGCAGTTCAAAATTCTGCCCTAAATAAACTTTACGTACCATATCATCATTAGCTAATTCTTCAGGAATCCCGGCTTTAAGTATACTTCCTTCAAACATCAAATAGGTTCTGTCTGTTATAGCCAAAGTTTCCTGCACATTATGGTCTGTAATTAAAATGCCAATATTCTTTTTTGTCAATTTTGCAACAATACGCTGAATATCCTCTACTGCTACCGGGTCAACTCCGGCAAAAGGCTCATCCAATAAAATAAAACTGGGATCGGTTGCCAAGGCTCGCGCAATTTCCGTACGCCTTCTTTCTCCACCGGAAAGCAGATCACCTCTGTTTTTCCGAATATGACTTAATCCAAATTCTTCTATGAGTTCTTCCATTTTGTCATGTTGCTCGGTCTTACTAAGGGAGGTTAATTGCAACACACTTAAAATATTATCTTCTATACTTAATTTTCTAAATACCGAAGCTTCTTGCGCCAAATAACCAATTCCATTTTGCGCTCTCTTATACATAGGATACTTGGTTATTTCTGTATTATCTAAATAAATTTTTCCGCCATTAGGCTTAATGAGTCCCACAATCATATAAAAACAAGTGGTCTTTCCCGCTCCATTAGGACCTAAAAGCCCTACAATTTCACCTTGATTGACTTCCAGAGAAACATCTTTAACCACCTTACGGCCATTATACGACTTCATTAAATTTTCTGCTCTTAACTTCATAATTATTACAACGGACTTTTAAATTATTTATTAGATTCCAAGGCTTCCCAAAATTCAAATGCTTTACGTAAATGCGGAATAACAATAGTGCCTCCAACCAATGTTGCTATGCTTAAAGCTTCCACAACTTCTTCTTTTTTTAAACCTGCCTTTTTACTATTTTCCAGATGATATTTCACGCAGTCATCGCAACGTAAAACGGCAGAAGCAACTAAACCCAAAAGCTCTTTTGTTTTCACATCTAAAGTGCCTTCCTGATATGCATTGGTATCCAAATTAAAAATACGCTTGATTATCTTGTTATTATCGGCTAAAATTTTATCATTCATTTTAGATCGATATTCATTGAACTCTTTAACTGGGTTTGACATAGCTTTTCTCTTTCTTTTTTTGATTTCGTACTACAACTTTTGATATATATATACTAACCTGATATAATACTAAAATAGGAATCGCTACTATAATTTGACTTGCAATATCAGGAGGTGTAATAATTGCTGATAGAATTAATACTATTACCAATGCATATTTGCGATATTTTTTCAGGAACTCAGGTGTGACTAACCCAATTTTTGTAAGGAAAAATATGATAATTGGTAATTCGAATACCAATCCGGATGCTAAAGCTGCCGACCTGACTAAACCGATATAAGAACTAATATCTATTTGGTTATCAACCATTGATGAAATACTATAATTAGCCAAAAAGTTAATAGACAATGGTGTTACGATGTAATAACCAAACAAAACGCCTATGAAAAACAATAAGGAAGAAATAACGATAAATCCTCTTGAATATTTTCGTTCATTTTCATGTAAACCAGGGCTAATGAACTTCCATAATTGATAAATTACATAAGGAAAAGCAATAATAAATCCTGCTAAAACAGAGGTCCAGATATCTGCAGAAAATTGTCCTGCCATTGTTCTGTTTTGAAGTATCAACGGAATTTTATCTGCACAAAAAGTGGTATCTACATTTAAGAAAGTTCCTGCTTTGCATAGAAGTCGATAAGTAATGAAATCCATTTCAAGAGGAGCGAATATTATGCCGTCAAATAGATGTTTGCTGAATACATAAGCTAAGGTACCAACTATCATGATTGCAGAAAATGCTCTTATCAAATGCCATCTCAAGTCTTCAAGATGATCCAAAAAAGACATTTCGTTTACATTCTTTGTCATTATAATATGCCTTCTTTAATTAGATCATGTAAATGCACAACACCCACGTATTTTCCTTTTTTCTCAACAAGCAATTGTGAAATTCCATGATGTTCCATCATATCCCTTGCATCAACAGCCATAGCGTCGGCATCAATACGTTTCGGATTTTTAGTCATGATGTCTTTTGCTGCCAAACCACTAAAATCGGTTACTTTTGTTAACATTCTACGTAAATCACCATCAGTAACAATTCCAACGATCTTATCTTTTTGAACAACGGCTGTAACGCCAAGAAGTTTTTCAGTAATTTCTACAATTACCTGTCCAATATTAGTTTC
>CBDUIO010000255.1:0-3169 GCA_965367355.1 uncultured Flavobacteriaceae bacterium | reverse complement strand
GACCTGCTGATTACAAATCAGCTGCTCTAGCCAGCTGAGCTACATCGGCTTTTTTAACTTTATCGCTCATAAAAAAAGCCCGCTATTTCTAACGGACTGCAAATGTAAATATTTATTTTTTTAATCAAAACATTTTTTGATAAATTTTGATCATAAATAGGATCTTATTTTTTCTTTCCTTTTTTTGAGTTGTCTTTCAAGCGTATCTATCGCTAAATCTGTACCTTCTTCAAATGTCCTGCTTTGTTTTTTTACAACAAAACTATCTCCCGGTACGTTTAATCTTACTTCAAAAATTTTATTGATCTTTTCTCTGGTGTTATCAAGTTTTAAATACACGTCTGCATCTATAACTTTATCATAATATTTGTCTAGTTTGTTTAACTTAAGTTGAATAAAATTAATTAATTTTTGATCTGCATTAAAATTGACTGACTGTGTGTTGACTTTCATACGCGTAGTTTTAATTAATTAGACATTCATTTAAAAATAAAAATCACTTTTTATTTCTTGGGTGTGCATTTGTATACACTTTTTTCAATTCTTCAATGCTGTTATGAGTGTAAACTTGTGTTGCCGCCAAACTTGAATGGCCTAGCAATTCCTTTACAGCATTTAGATCTGCACCTTGATTAAGTAAATGAGTCGCAAATGTGTGCCGTAATATGTGAGGACTCTTTTTTACTTTGTTGGATGCTACACTAAAATAATCATTAATAATTCTGTAAACAAGAGTTTCGTATATTTTAACTCCTTTTTTAGATAAAAAGAAATATTCATCGTTTTTAATGACCTCTAACTTATTTCTACTTTGAATATAATCATTGATAGTTTGCAACACCGGACTTATTAACGGAATAATTCGTTCCTTATTTCTTTTACCCAATACTTTTACGGTTTTATTATTAAGATCTATATCCTTTAATTTTAATTCTACTAACTCAATTCTTCTTATACCTGTAGAATAAAACAATTCAATGATCAATTTATTTCTCAATCCTTCAAAGCTCTTATCGTGGTTCATTGCTTCCAATATTGAATTCATTTCGGATTCTGAAAAAGGTATCTGAATCTTTTTTGCTGTTTTTAACACCCTGTGTTTTGCTAAGGGATTGACCTGGATCCTTTCAACCTTTAATAGAAATTTGTAATAGGAATTTAAAGATGATATTTTACGGTTAATAGTTCTGTTTGTTAACCCTGATTCAACCAAACTGATTATCCAAGTCCTAATTTGAGCATAGTTTATATCTTCTATAGAATTGCTGCTGAATTCCTCATGAATGAATTTTGAAAAAACTTCGAGGTCCTTATTATAGGCATTAACCGTATGTTTTGAATAATTTTTTTCTATTGCGAGAAAATCTGTGAAGGATTTAAAATTCATTGAATCTTGATGAAATACTAAGTTACTAACTTTTAAAATGATATGGATTCAAGGTAAAAAAAAATTCCTGCTGTTGCAGGAATTTTTAAACATTTAATTGCTTAAAGTTAAATATCTTCTTGATCTCTTAGTCTTTGGATATACTGTGCTTTTTGAATTTGAGCTCTTCGCTCGACAGAAGGTTTTGTAAACTGCTTACGAGTTTGCAACTGACGTTTTGTACCAGTTTTGTCAAATTTTCTTTTGAAACGCTTTAGCGCTCTGTCTATATTTTCTCCTTCTTTAATTGGTATTATTAACATAGTCTCTTAACCTCCTCTCTTTTAGAATTACGGGATGCAAATATATGAAGTAATTAATAATTTACAATTTATTATGAATTATTTTTATTTTTCGTAATTGCATTAGCGATTGAGCCTGTTGTTTGAGCTCGTAAAACATTTTACAGGATTTATAAATGGTCACTTCGACAAAGTTTTTATGACAAAATGTTTTAAAGCGAGCAGCGAAAGCGCGACCACACCAAAGTGTGGGAATGCCCAAAAAATTATTTTAAAATGTTACGGGAGATCACCAGTTTTTGTATTTCTGTTGTTCCCTCTCCTATTGTGCAGAGTTTTGCGTCTCTGTAGAACTTCTCCACCGGATAGATTTTTGTATAACCGTAACCACCGTGAATTTGAACCGCATCATTGGCAATTTTAACACAGGCTTCGCTGGCGTACATCTTGGCCATGGCACCAAGGGTGGTCATGCGTTCTCCTTTATTTTTCTTAGTTGCTGCCTTATGCAATAAAAGCTCGGAAGCCTCAATTTCAGTGGCCATGTCGGCCAGTTTGAACGAAATGCCCTGAAAACTTGAGATTGGTTGTCCAAATTGATGTCTTTCTTTGGAATATTTTAATGATGCCTTAAAAGCTCCTTTTGAAATGCCTAAAGACAATGCGCCTATCGAGATTCTCCCTCCATCAAGCACCTTTAAAGATTGCACAAATCCCTCACCAACTTCGCCCAGAATGTTGTCTTTATGGACACGACAATTATCAAAAACCAATTCTGCTGTTTCACTGGCTCGCATGCCTAATTTATCTTCTTTTTTACCACTTGAAAATCCTTTTGTTCCTTTTTCAACAACAAATGCTGTCATGCCCCGGGAATCACCTTTTTCACCTGTTCTTGCAATGACCACTGCAATATCACCGCTTTTTCCGTGAGTGATAAAGTTTTTGGTACCATTAAGAACATAATAATCACCATCTTGAACTGCTGTTGTGCTCATCCCTCCTGCATCACTACCTGTGCCATGTTCTGTAAGGCCCCAGGCACCTATCCATTCGGCTGAAGTTAGTTTTGGCAGCCATTTGCGTTTTTGGTCTTCATTTCCGAAATAATAGATATGTCCTGTACATAGCGAGTTATGTGCTGCTACCGATAAGCCAATTGATGGGTCTACTTGTGATATCTCATCAATTATTGCTATGTATTCATGATATCCTAAGCCTGAACCACCATATTCTACCGGAATAAATATCCCCATAAATCCCATTTCTCCTGCTTTTTTGAATACTTCGACCGGGAAGGTTTGTGCTTCATCCCATTCCATAATATGGGGTCTGATGTATTGCTCTGCAAAGTCTCTTGCAGACGCAGCAATTAACCTTTGTTCTTCTGAATAATCAAAGTTCATTTTAACGAGTATTTAGCAATTTTTATTTAAGGGACAAATATAATTTAATTATCTCAATTTTTTGGGCTGGAAAATCTTTAACTTTTGTTAATTCT
>CBDUIO010000254.1:0-3174 GCA_965367355.1 uncultured Flavobacteriaceae bacterium | reverse complement strand
GTGTTTCGTAGTAGGAGAAATGTATTGAAAAGTCGTTAAAGTTGGTTCTCGATACAAAATTTCGTTTTCCGTTTCACTGCAATCAAAATTCCACTCGAACTGACGGAAGAATTAAATCATGTAACGTCACTTCGAGTGAATTTGTGAGGCACGAACTAATTTGTATCGAGAAGTATTTCTATCTAAAATCATTAGAACATACGAACTAAAATCTATTTATAAAAATTCATCTCATCCAGATATTCCCAAACATTTTCAGGCAACATTGGTCGTACATTTTTTCCTTCTTTTATAGATTTTCTAATAAAGGTAGATGATAATTCCATAATTGGTGCGTCAACATGATGGATTTTAGGATGATCTTCAAATTCATTTTCCATCTGTCCGCCAGACATTCTAGGGTAGACGTAAATATCATGAAGTTCAAGTATTACCTGATAATTCTTCCATTTATGAAAGCTTTTTAAATTGTCTTCGCCCATAATAAGAGCAAAAGAATGCTCCGGATATTTTTCTTCTAAATGGGTTAAGGTGTTAATGGTGTAATTAGGCTGAGGCAAATTGAATTCAATATCGCTTTGTCTCAATTTAGGATAATCTTTCACGGCACGATACACCATTTCCAGTCGTTGGTGATCGTCTAATAAAGAGTTCTTTTTTTTGAAAGGGCTGTGAGGTGTCACCACGAACCAAACCTGGTCAAGATCGGTGAATTCAACCAAATGATTAGCAATGGTAAGATGACCAACATGTATTGGATTGAACGTTCCAAAAAACAAACCAATCTTCATTTTTTACTTTTTTTGGAGGAAACAAAATCGGCAACCAAATCATAAGCTTCAGACAATGCTTTTTCTAGATCATCATTTTCAATAACCACATCAAAAAGGGGAGCTGTCGCTAACTCAGCCGAAGCTTTTGCAACACGCATATTGATCTTGTCGTTACTTTCTGTTTTGCGTTTTTTTAACCTGATCTTTAATTCATCAATACTCGGTGGTTTTACAAAAACGGACAAGGTTTCATTAGGAAATTTTCTTTTTATACGTAACCCTCCTGAAACATCAATATCAAAAATAACATGCATGCCTTTTTTCCAGATGCGTTCAACTTCACTCTTTAAAGTGCCGTAAAAATTGTCTCTGTAAACTTCTTCCCATTCCAAAAACTCATCATTCTTTATTTTAGATTTGAATTCGGAACTTGTCAGGAAATAGTAATCCTTTCCATCTTTTTCCTCACCTCTTTTCTCCCTGGATGTCGCAGAAACGGAGAACTCCAAATTAAGTTCTTTTTGCTTTAATAAATGCCTTACTATGGTTGTTTTACCTGAACCTGAAGGGGCTGAGAAAACGATGAGTTTGCCATTCTTCATTTACAAAACATTTAATAATTGCTCTTTGATTTTTTCAAGTTCATCTTTCATTTGGACAACAAGTTTTTGCATAGGCGCATAATTGCTTTTTGACCCTATAGTGTTGATCTCTCTTCCTATTTCCTGACTAATGAACCCTAGTTTTTTTCCGTTAGAATCGGGTGAAATTAAGGTTTTAATGAAATAATCCAAATGATTGTGCAGTCTGACCTTTTCTTCGGTAATATCGAATTTTTCAATGTAATAGACCAATTCCTGTTCAAAGCGATTCTGATCTATATTTTCTTTTAATTCAGCGATTCCTTTTTTTAGTCTCTCACGAACACCATCGATGCGTTCAGGATCCATTTCTATAACTTTTTTAAGAAGTTCATTTATGTTTTTTATTCTGTCTAAAAAGTCGGCTTCCAAAGATTTGCCTTCATGAAGCCTGTAGTCAATTAAATGTTTAAGTGCTGAATCAATTTCTGTTTGTATCAGTTTCCATTCATCTTCGTCAATCTCGTCACGTTCTGTTGTGACTGCGTCTGGCAATCTTATAGCCATTTTCAGCATTTCAGTCTCATCACCATCAACAACTTCCTTCAATTGCTTGATGTATTGCGTGACAATTGTTTTATTTATAAGAGTAGAGGTGCCTTCACCGGTCATTTCAACAAATAATGAAAAGTCTATTTTTCCTCTGGTAAGCGCATCAGCAATTTGTTTTCTAATTTCAAGTTCCTTTTCGCGATACATGGATGGCATCCTTGCATTTAAATCTAAAATTTTACTGTTCAAGGACTTAATTTCAATTGAAATTTTCTTGGATGGAAGCTGAATTACAGACTTACCAAAACCCGTCATAGATTGTATCATGCGTTGAATTTAAAATTACCCAAAGGTAAACAAATTTTAAGCATTTTTTGTTATGCATGCATAACAAAAAATTGTAAATTGCAGCCCAAAAAAGTAATTATGTTTTACAAAGAATTTGATGTTAGATGGAGTGATTTAGACGCAAACAGACACCTGGCAAATGCATCATATTTAAATTATATGAGCCATACTAGAATGGCATTTTTAGAATCGAATGGATTTAGTCATAAAGAGTTGAAGAATCACAATATTGGACCTGTGATTTTTTACGAACATATATATTATTTCAAAGAGATCTTTCCGGGGAAACCAATAAAAGTGACTTTAGAGATTAGGGGATTGAGTGATGACGGAATGTTCTTTGAGTTTGTACATAATTTCTATGACCAAAACGGAAAGAACCTTAGTCATTGTGAAATGTTTGGTGCCTGGATCAATCTGGAAACAAGACAGCTGACTAAATTACCACAGAATTTAGTTGATATTCTCAATGGCTTGGAACATACTTACGACTTTAAAAAATTGACCAAAGAAGATGCCAGGAGATTCGGAAAAAAACCAATTGATATGGTGTTGGATAAATAGCTTGTAATATTTTTTTCATAAATTTAAATATATCTAACTAATAAATATCTTTAAATTATGGAAGGAATGGACATTAATTGGCTGGCCTTAGTGGCAGCTTCAATCTTACCTCTTGCAACCGGATTTTTGTGGTATGGACCACTTTTTGGTAAAGCATGGATGCGAGAATCTGGAATGACAGAAGAAAAAGCGAAACAAATGAATCCTGCAAAAACTTATGGTTTAGCAGTTTTAATGGCTTTTTTAATTGCCTTTTCAATTTGGCCAATGGTATTTATGGGCGGAGGACCAGATATGCCTCATGGTGTAGAGCCCTTTTTAACCTTTAAACATGGAGCATTTCATGGTGCCATGTT
>CBDUIO010000253.1:0-3218 GCA_965367355.1 uncultured Flavobacteriaceae bacterium | reverse complement strand
ACGGCAAAAAATACCAGGCTCATGAAGGCAAGAATTTGGTAGATGCCGCCAAAGAAAACGGGATATACATTCCAACTTTATGTCATTTTCGTGAAGTGAATCCTCCGTTAGGAACCTGCAGGATATGCACTGTTAGCGTTAATGGCAAAACAACAACCAGCTGTACAACAAAAGTATATGAAGGAATGGAGGTGGAAATTAACACACCTGAACTTTTAAATACAAGAAAGGCAATCATTGAAATGCTCTTTGCCGAAGGAAATCATTTTTGCCCATCCTGTGAGAAAAGTGGACATTGTGATATGCAAAACCTTGGATATGATATGGGAATAACAAATACCAGGTTTCCTCATGTTTACAGCAACAAGGTTGTAGACTTTAATTCCGATAGAATGATAATGGAATCAAACAGGTGTATACTATGTAAACGTTGTGTGGAGGAGGTGAAAACAAAAGATGGAAAAGATGTGTTTTCATTTGTTAGTCGAGGTGTTAAAACAAGAGTCCATATTGATTATGATGAAGAAGCTAAGTTAACAGACGCCGAAGCCATGCATGCTATGAATATTTGCCCTGTTGGAGCGATTTTGATAAAAGGTATGATCTATGAACAACCTTTTGGAGATAGAAAATATGATATCATTGGTAAGGACAAGGACGCACCAAGAAGAGATACTTTCAAAAAGAGAAAAGATGAAAACAAATTTATAGTAGCTACTACATCTTTAGCAGGATGTTTTGGATGTCATATGTCTTTGTTGGATATCGATACAGAAATTTTGGATATTTTGGAAATTGTTGAGTTTAATAAATCACCTTTAACAGATATTAAAAAATTCAGCAAACGCTGTGATATCGGTTTGATTGAAGGCGGTTGTGCAAACTCAGAAAATGTAGAAGTCTTGAAAGAGTTCAGAAAAAAATGTGACATTTTAATTGGTTTTGGTGAATGTGCGATCATGGGAGGGATTCCTGCGATGAGAAATTTTGTCCCTCTAAAAGAGTGTTTAGAAGAAGCTTACATTCATGGATTGACCAGTGAAATTGGAGCTAATATCATTCCAAACCACGAGGACATACCTAAACTACTCAACAATGTGTATCCTTGTAATGAGATTGTTAATATAGATTACTACATTCCAGGTTGTCCGCCTAACGCCAACCATATTTGGAAAGTTGTCAAAAACATTCTTTTAAACGAAGAATACTCAATTACTCACGAAGAATTTAAATACGATTAAATATGAAAAAAATAGTCATAGATCCTGTAACCAGAGTAGAAGGACATGGTAAAGTTACCATCCACTTAGATGAAAATAATAAGGTAAAAGACTCCTTTTTTCATATTGTTGAATTTCGTGGTTTTGAGCGTTTTATTCAAGGTCATCCATATTGGGAAGCTCCGGTTTTAGTACAACGTTTGTGTGGAATTTGCCCTGTAAGCCATCATTTAGCAGCGGCAAAAGCAATCGATCAAATAGTAGGAATAGATCCTAAAGATCTATCTATTCCTGCCCAAAAAATAAGGAAACTCTTGCATTTTGGACAAGTATTTCAATCTCATGCCTTACATTTCTTCTATTTAGCATCACCTGATCTTTTGTTTGGTGTTAATTCAGATCCTGCAAAGCGCAACGTTGTAGAAGTTGCCATTGAGCAACCTGAACTGGCTAAAAAAGGTATTTTAATGCGAAAATTTGGTCAGGAGATCATTAGAACAATTGCTGGAAAACGAATCCATGGAATTTCCGCTGTACCGGGAGGTGTTCATAAAAAGATCAGTTTAAAGGATAGAGATTATTTTTTAAACGGAAAAGAAATCCCATCCGTTGACGCTATGATAAATTGGTCTAAAGAAATCATAGATTTTTTAAAAGGCTATCATGAAGTCAACAAAAAATGGCTGGATGAATTTGCAGAATATCCTTCAGGACATTTAGGACTCGTTAATAAGGAAAACGGTTTCCTTGAATTATACGATGGCAATTTACGTGCCTTGGATGCCAATGGAAAAGTTATCTTAAATGATGTTCCTAATGATGATTATATCCAATATTTCAATGAAGGTGTCGAAAAATGGTCCTATTTGAAATTCCCTTATTTGAAAGAATTAGGTAAGGACAAAGGCTGGAATCGTGTTGGTCCATTAGCCAGAATAAATGTTTGTAACGGTATAGAAACTCCTTTGGCAGAAGAAGAACGCATCATTTTTAAATTGGCTACAAATAATAAGGTCAACAATAAAACTATGTACTCACATTGGGCAAGATTGATAGAGATGTTGTATTGTGCTGAGATGATGAAAAAGTTGTTGAATGATGAAGACATCTTAAGTAATGATTTAGTCAGAAAAGGTGAACGAAGAGAAGAAGGAATTGGAATCATAGAAGCACCAAGAGGAACTTTGATCCATCATTATGAAGTAGATGATAAAGATAGAATTACACGTTGTAACCTCATTGTTTCTACAACTCATAATAACGAACCTATGAACCAGGCGGTTAGATGGGTAGCAAACAATGTTATAAATGGAAAACCGGAAATTTCAGAAGGCATGCTCAACCAGGTTGAAGTTGCCATAAGGGCGTATGACCCGTGTTTAAGCTGTGCCACTCATGCGCTTGGACAAATGCCATTGGAAATTACACTATTTGATAATGAAGGTAAACTAATTGATGAGAAAAAAAGATAGTGAAAGCCTTATCATTTTTGGAATTGGCAATAACGGCAGGCAAGATGATGGTCTAGGCTGGAAATTTCTGGACTTTTTAGAAGAACAGAATGCAAACATTGATCTGGAATACAGATATCAACTTCAAATTGAAGACGCAGAATTGATTTCTAAATACGACAAGGTAATTTTCGTAGATGCGACCAAAGAAGAAACAGAAAACGGATTTTACCTAAAACCATGTCATCCATCTGAAGCATATAGTTTTAGCACACATGCATTGAATCCAGAAACGATACTCTATTTATCTCATAATTTATACAACCACAATCCGGATGCATCTATTTTTGCTATCCAGGGATACGACTGGGAATTAAAGATTGGATTAAGTAACAAGGGTAACATAAACCTAAAGAATGCAAAGAAATATTTTAAAGATACTGTACTTATTGATTATCTTTGAGTAAATCAAAACAATAAAATTATGTGTGGAACCTGTGGTTGCGGAACTGGAGAAAATGGCGTATCCATTCAAAATCCCAAAGAA
>CBDUIO010000252.1:0-3223 GCA_965367355.1 uncultured Flavobacteriaceae bacterium | reverse complement strand
AAAAATGCCGAAAAAGATGGTATGAAATGGGCTCAAAAAAATGATTCTCGTGTAACCAAATTCGGAAAATTTTTAAGGCGGGCACGTATAGATGAAATACCACAATTTATTAATGTTTTAAAAGGTGAAATGAGTTTAATTGGTCCAAGACCGGAAAGACCATTTTTTGTACAGGAATTATCACGGATAATTCCTTTTTATGAAACCAGACATATAGTAAAACCTGGGCTTACTGGATGGGCACAGGTAAATTCAAGATATGGTTCTACAATAGATGATAGCCTGATTAAATTGCAATATGACCTCTATTATATTAAACATAGAAGTCTGTTTTTAGATTTAAATATTGTAATAAAGACCCTGAGTACAATTATCTTTTTCCGAGGTCAATAACCCTATGCCTTTAATTGTTTTTTATAAAATTGAATTAGATAGAGATATCTTAGCGTTATAGCTATCAATAGAGGTATTAATACATAAGCAAACCGCTGAACTCCTATTACCCAATGTAAGGTCAAAAGGCACATCATAATTATTAAGAATATGATATATTTTAAAAACCAGGATCTAGGTTTATTTTTAAACACTTGGAAAACTACAAATAAATTAATCGCAAAGGCCCAAAGCAAATTATAATTTTGAGCTGTAGCTTCATGGTCGGTGGCAAACCACAACAATAGAATAACCACTCCAATTAGTCCGGTAAAAATAAACAGGAAAAAATCGAGCCATTTGTTTCTCTTTTGCTGGCGGTAGTCTTTATAAGTTATATATATAATCAACAAACCTATTATTCCTAAGGCAAACAAAGGACTTAAGAAAAAATTGGATGATGATTTGGTTTGGCTATTTTGAAAAATAACACGTTCATTATTTACCAATTTTTTATCTGGATTAGATTTTATCATGGCCGAATGAAAGAAATCATGTACATATTCCGGGAGAAACATGAATTCAATTGGTTTGGCAATTCTATCAATTACTGAGCCCAGAGCCAAATCAATTCCAAAACTTCCCCATGAGTTCCATTTCAAATTTTGTTGTATAAGATTCCTAAATGTTTTAGGCTGAATGGATTCAGGATTATTGAATTCAATACCAACATTTAAAGCTATGACCAGTACATCCCTGATCTTTGTGGCACAATTGTCATAAAAGAAATCATAGAGATAATATTGATTCGCAGGTTCGTAATTTCTAGATAAATAGTTAAATACGCTTTGCTTTTCATCCAAAGTTAAATTGAGTTCCTGCTCTCTTATGGTCCTGTTTTGATTAATATAGCTTTCTCTGAAATCCTCAAAATAGTTAGCACCAATTTTGTAATGAAGTTTACCCTGGGCAAATTTGGTGTAGAAATTAGGTGTATCAAAATCATAAACACCATAATTAAATACAATATCCATTAAACTATCTTTAACACGATATGCACTATGCCCAAAAGAATCATTTAAAGAGCTTCCCGGACCAATGGTGAGAACACTAATTTTTGAATTGGATGATAATTGTTTGTATTGAGAATGCGACGAAAAACCAAATAATAAGAAAAATAGACAAAGTAAATAATGCTTCATATGATTCAGTTCTATCTAAAAATACTAAAATCCAATTTCACAGAAAACACATTGGAGTACAAAGCTGTACTTTGGTCACCTATATCGGTAAATGCATAATCTATTTGAATGCCTTTATAATTAAAACCAAGACCAAAATTTGGTTGAAAGCTCAATTCTTCATTGTTGTCAATACTTAGTTCATTCTGAAAATTTCCTACCCCGCCTCTAAGATAGATCATATCAATATAACCAAACTGAAATCCAAATGCCGGATTAATACTTGCAAAAGAAGAGGATATAAGGTCGTTGTTTTCTTCAAACCTAACAATAAGATCAAGTTCGGTAATTAAGGAATAATCATAATCAAACACAAAAGTTTTAGACATACCAAATTGTAATTTCGGAATTGTAACCTCTGAACTCTCCGGAACTTCCTGGTTTTGCCCATCAATGGCATTTTGTATGGTAGCTAGCTTTTCTTCATTAATACTCCATGAATTATAGGTTGTTGTGATATCTCTGGCCATCAGTCCAAACTTCCAATTGTTTTTCCCTTCAAATTGGATTCCCAGATCCAATCCAAATCCCCAGGAACTTGCAAAGTCACCTATAATTCTTCTGATAATCTTTGCATTTACTCCAAAATTCAATCCATCCAAAGGTAATTTTCTTGCAAAGGAAAAAGTCAGCCCATAATCGGCAGTAGAAAAAAGACTAATTCTGTCGTAGTTTATGTTTCCCTGGTCATCAATTAATTGAGTGGTGTCCAAAATATCATCCACACCAAACCGTATTAACGACAAGGCTACAGTGCTTCTATCATCTAAAGGCATTCCGAATGCAGCATAATCATAATTAGCAATATTTGCGAAGTAACTGGCATGCATCAACGCAATTTGGTTATCTTCTAAATTGACCAAACCAGCTGGATTCCAGTATCCTGAATTGACATCTGCACTATGGGCGACTACAGCATTGCTCATTCCAAGAGCCGCAGCATCAACTCCAATATTCATAAATTCATTGGAGTATTTTCTTGTTTGAGAAAAACCCAAAATAGAAATTGTTAATACTAAACTTAATACACTATTTTTCAAACGCAATTTTATTAGTCTGTAAGGGCCTTTTTCTAATTTTATAAACTTTAAAATAATTCAGATATTGTATTTCAATAGTATTAGACGAAAATAGTTTACTATTTTTACAAAAACTAACTATATGACATTAAAAAGACACATTCCAAATATAATAACTTTGCTGAATGTTTTTTGTGGAAGTGTTGCCGTTATTTTTGCTTCAAACGGTAATTTTATTATGGCCTCTGTTTTCGTTTTTCTAGGTATATTTTTTGATTTTTTTGATGGACTAGTCGCCAGAAAGCTAGACGTTCAAAGTGAATTAGGAATTCAGTTAGATTCTTTGGCCGATATGATCACAAGCGGATTAGTTCCCGGAATCATCATGTTTAAACTCATATCACTGGTGGTTTACCCATCTGATGAATTTATCTCGGACAACTGGAATCCATACTTGAGTCTAACAGGTGTGAAAGCTTCTTTTTTGCCTTTTATTGCGTTTTTGATTCCAATGGCCTCGGCTTATAGACTAGCTAAGTTTAATATTGATGAAGATCAACAGACCTATTTTATAGGATTACCAACACCGGC
>CBDUIO010000251.1:0-3230 GCA_965367355.1 uncultured Flavobacteriaceae bacterium | reverse complement strand
AATCGTCCTGTAAACAATCCTGAGCCTCCACGTAGTTGGAATGTATCATCTCCGTTTACATCATAATTAAATCCTATTCTAGGTGAAATAAGCCAGTCATTGTTAGGCATTTTTGTATTATCAATAAATACCTCTTCTCCAGTATTTGGATTGAAGTATGGAATCGACGGATCAACACAACAGTTTCTGTCAATCAATTCCTGAGCTTTTGTAGCAGAATCGAAAAATAAAGGTTTATCAAAACGAACGCCATAGGTCAGTTTGAATTTTTCGTCTATATTCCACTCATCCTGTAAATAAAAAGCTAGTTGACCCACATTGGTTTCAGCCAAAGCCCAACCTCCGGCAACGCCATTACCAGCTGCCTCTAGAGCATTGTGTGCTGCGGTTGCATCATTAAACGAAGCTTCTAAAGATCCATCTCCGGCTGCTGTTAAAAAGTCAGCTACACTTCCATATTGCGGGAAGAATACACCTGCTGCTCCATAAACTCCTAAATTAAAAGAGTTGTCAAATTCAAACTTTTCAAAAGAGAAACCAACAGTATAGTTGTGATCTCCCTTAAAGATGTTCATGTTATTCGAGAACTGAAATACTTTTTGATCTAAAGTATTATGAATAGAAAATGGCTCATGACCTGCTATAATGTAATTCAATCCTGCACCGTCCTGAATAATAATTGAAGGAGCGGGAATTGACAACGGATTTCTAAAATCATCAAAATGAGTATATCCGGCTTGCAGTTTATTTGAAACTGTTTCAGATAATTGTGAATTCAATTCAAGTTGAAAAGATTGTAATTTATTATTGATTTGATAACCTGCATTTTCAAATTGCAAAGTTGTGAAATTTGGTCCTCTTGGTTGAATGGCTGTTGGATGCGCAGGCTTTTCCTTTGATGCATCCAGCCAGTTGTAAATTATTGCTAATCTATTATCATCATTAATATTCCAATCTAATTTAAAAATACCTTTGGTCGATTCTGAAGCATAGGTAAAACCTTGGTAAGCACCCGGATTATATCCTAAACCTAAAAGGGCATTTTGAACTGAGATAAGATCACTTTCTAAAACTCTGGTTTCATTTATGGCACCTGTTCCTGTATTTGGAACCCATCCATTAGATCCTAAATCTGTTCTGTCATCCTTTTCAAAATTGGCAAAAAAGAATAATTTATCTTTAACAATAGGTCCACCAACACTTACACCATACTGACTTTGTTCCAGGTCCGGTTTTGTAACATCTTCACCTTTAATTTTACCTCCTGTCAGACTTTCATTTCTAAAAAACCCGTAAACGGTTCCATGAAACTCATTGGTTCCACTTTTAGTAACTGCATTCACTGATGCTCCTGTAAAACCAGACTGTGTAACATCATATGGCGCTATTGAGACCGATATTTGATCTATCGCATCTAACGAAATAGGTTGCGCATCTGTTTGTCCGCCAACTGTTGGTGCATCCAGACCAAACGGATTATTAAAAATAGCTCCGTCTAAACTAAAATTATTAAATTGATCATTTCTCCCTGCAAATGAATTACCACTGGCAGTAGGCTCCAATCTTGTAAAATCAGCTGCCGATCTTGAAATGGTAGGCAACCTTGTTAATTCCCGGCTTCCAACACTGGTTTCAGCTCCTGTTCTGTCATTTCCAAAAGTTCCTTGGGTCGATCCGGTAATAACCACAGCATCCAATTCTGAGACATCAGGAGACATGGTTACGTTTAGATCGAATGTTTTTCCAAGCGTAAGATAAATATCATTAAACGTTTGGTCCTTATAACCCAAGTAGGTCACAGTAATTGTGTATGGCCCGCCGACTCTCATGTTTAAGATATTGAATCGACCATCAAAATTTGCCGATGCTCCATCCTTTGTTCCGGTTGGCACGTGTACCGATAAAATATTGGCACCCAACAAAGGCTGACCCGATTCATCTAAAACCAGTCCCTTTATATTGGATGTGGTTACCTGTGAAAAGGACATGAAACCTAAAAACATGAATGTTAATAAAATAATGAGTTTTTTCATTAGTATTGATTTGATTAGTTAATATATTTAAGATACAAATGTAGAATAAAAAAAGCCACACTATTGTGTGGCTTATAAGGTTTTATTAACGAATTACTATATATTGTTAATAATTACTTAGCTTCAGCTATGACATCAAATGTAAATGTTTTTACGACTTCTCTGTGAAATCTTAAAGTGGCTTCATATTGCCCAGTCCTTTTTATCAAACCCCCAGCAATAGTTATATACTTTTTGTCAATTGAAACACCTTCTTTTTCAAGGGCTTCTGCCAAATCAGCATTATTCACAGATCCAAAAAGTTTATCTCCTTCACCTGTTTTTGCAGTTAATTTAATCTCCAGATTTGTCAATACCTCAGCTGCTTTTTCAGCTTCATCAACAACTTTCTTCTCTTTAAATGCTCTTTGTTTTAAGGTTTCGGCTAACACTTTCTTTGCTGACGTGGTTGCTAAAACAGCATGTCCGTGAGGAATTAAAAAATTTCTACCATAACCGTTCTTAACTGTTACAATGTCGTCTTTAAATCCTAAATTCTCAACGTCTTGTTTTAATATAAGTTCCATAGTTATGATTGTTTATTTTAATAGATCAGCTACATAAGGCATAAGCGCTAAATGTCTTGCTCTTTTAATAGCAACTGATACTTTTCTTTGATATTTTAACGATGTTCCTGTTAGTCTTCTAGGTAAGATCTTACCTTGCTCATTAACAAACTTTAATAAGTAGTCCGGATCTTTATAATCGATATACTTGATACCTGATTTTTTGAACCTGCAATACTTTTTTGCTTTGTTTGTATCTATATTTAACGGAGTTAAATATCTGATTTCTCCGTCTTTTTTATCTTTTGATTGTTGTTCTAAAGTTGCCATAATTACGCTTTTTGTTGGTCTCTTTTTCTTCTTCTTTCTGCCCAAGCAACTGCATGCTTGTCTAATTTTACCGTTAAGTAACGCATAAAACGTTCGTCACGTCTAAATTCCAATTCAAGTGTATTGATAACTTCTCCAGGTACTGTGTACTCAAATAAATGGTAAAAGCCACTTTTTTTGTTTTGTATTGGGTAAGCTAACTTTTTTAGCCCCCAATCTTCCTTCGATATCATCTTAGCACCTTTAGAAACGAGTAAGTCCTCGTACTTCTTTACTGTTTCCTTTATCTGTGGTTCAGATAAAACGGGATTTAAGATGAAAA
>CBDUIO010000250.1:0-3252 GCA_965367355.1 uncultured Flavobacteriaceae bacterium | reverse complement strand
GGAGATGCCGACCTTGTAGCTTTTGGCAAACCATTTGTTTCCAATCCAGATCTGGTAGCACGCATAAAAAACGATTGGCCTCTCTCAAAGTGGGACAGTGACACATTTTATACGACCGGAATAAAGGGTTACCTGGATTATAAAAATTATAAATGACTCCATGATTTCATTTATTAATATAAAGTCTTTAACCAATTGTTTTTCTTAATATTGCTTTAGAAAATTCAACAACCTGTACTTCATGCTGAGACCAAGTAAAGGCGTAATCATCATACTGGCATTTTTTGCTATTTATGTCATTTGGGGTTCTACTTATATGCTGAATAAAATTGCTGTTTTAGAGTTGCCTCCTTTTAAATTGGCATCTATCAGATTTGTCTCTGCGGGCCTGATCATTTTTGTAATTGCAAAATTGATGGGAACGAGCATTAGGATAACAAAAAAACAACTTTTAAATACCACCATAGCAGGTTTTTTATTCCTGACATTTGGTAATGGGGTCGTTGTCTGGGCTCTGAGATATGTTGATAGCGGTTTTGCAGCGTTGGAGATTTCTGCTCAACCATTAGTTGTGCTTATTTTAATGCGCATCTTTCAAGGTAAGAAAATTCAAACCATGTCTGTTATAGGTGTTATTCTGGGAGTAATCGGGATATATTTGTTAGTGGGTCAAAAGGAGATCATATCCAAAGAAAACAGTGTTCTGGGCATCCTTATGATTTTTGCCTGTATGATAAGCTGGGGATATGGCAGTTTGTTTGTGGGCAAAGCCGAATTACCTAACAATTATTTTGTAAATACGGGGTACCAAATGGTAACAGGCGGATTCATGTTGTTTATAGCTAGCATGATATTTGGTGAGACCTGGGTGCCGTTTTCAGATTGGAGTATGAGAGTAAAATGGTCCATGCTCATATTAATTCTGTTTGGCAGCATCGTTGCCTTTACGGCATTCAATTATTTACTACGATCGGTTTCTCCCGAAAAAGTAGCAACTTCAACATATGTTAACCCAATAATAGCTTTAATTTTAGGATGGTATTTCCTGGATGAGCAGATCACATTGCAATCGGTGGTTGCTGCTGCAGTGCTTTTAACAGGGGTCTATTTTATTAATACCAGTAAAAAGGCTGTACTTTTCTCGAGATTCAGGAGATAGCACTAAAAATCGGTGATAAAAATGATAAAATGCTAATTATATGCAGTATTTTTATCCTGACTTTTCTAATTTTTAAGACTCATTGAATTCAATTTATACCTTATGAAAACTAAAATCATTTTATTTTTTCTGCTTTCTTCAGTTTTGTTTATTTCATGTAATTCAAATGAAAAAACCTCAACTAAACCCTATACATCGCTAGAAGTTCCTGAGGCCAAAAAGGTGGCTAAAGAACTTGAAACACATGGAGATATTCGTATTGATAATTATTTCTGGATGCGTTTAAGCGATGAGCAAAAAAATGCGAATGATCCTGATCCTCAAACACAGGATGTTCTTGATTATCTCAATGCTGAAAATGACTATAAAGAGGCAGCCATGAAGCATACGGAGGATTTACAAGAGAAATTATATAATGAAATTGTGGGACGGATCAAAAAGGATGATTCTTCAGTACCTTACAATTATAATGGCTATTCTTATTATACACGCTACGAAGAAGGAATGGATTATCCGCTGTATTGTCGGAAAAAACTAAATGAAGGCAGTCAGGAAGAAGTCATGTTAAATGGACCTGAAATGGCCAAAGCGTATAATTATTTCTCAATCGCAGGTCGAAATGTGAGTCCAGATAATAAGCTTTTAAGTTTCGGAATAGATACCGTTTCAAGACGTAACTATACCATTTATTTCAAAAATCTGAAGTCGGGTGAATTATTACCTGATAAATTAGAAAATACAGGTGGAGGGGCTGTTTGGGCCAATGATAACAAAACCGTTTTTTATGCCACCAAAGATCCGGTAACATTAAGGCAGGATAAGATATATAAACATATTTTAGGAACCGATCAATCTAAAGATCAATTGGTTTTTAATGAAACAGATGAAACCTTCAGTTGCTTTGTATATAAGTCCAAATCAGAGAAATACCTGATGTTAGGATCCTCACAAACCTTGTCTACAGAATATAGATATCTGGATGCTGACAAACCTGATGGAACATGGAAAGTCATTCAACCCAGACAAAAAGATCTGGAATATGGCGTAGATCATTACAAGGATCATTTCTATATAAGAACAAACCTGAATGCCAGAAATTTCAAACTGGTTAAAACACCGGTAACTGCAACCACCAAGGAAAATTGGGTTGATGTCATACCACATCGTGACAGTGTTTTGTTTCAGAATTTTGAGCTATTTAAAGATTATCTGGTCCTAGAGGAACGTCTCAACGGTATGCGGACAATCCGCATCATGAATTGGAATGGGGGGAACGATCATTATATTGAGTTCAATGATCCTGCTTATATGGCCTATCCTACAACTAACCTGGATTTTAACACTAATATTCTAAGATATGGATATACATCCCTGACAACACCCAATAGTACTATTGAATATAATATGGATACTAAAGAACAGGTGATACTTAAGGAAGAAGAGATCATGGATCCGGAATTCTCAAAAGACAACTATATTTCAGAACGACTGTATGCCTCTGCCCGAGATGGTGTAAAAGTTCCTATTTCTCTGGTTTACAGGAAAGGTGTCCAACTTAATAATACAACACCTCTATTATTATACTCTTACGGCTCTTATGGAGGCAGTTCAGAACCCACATTCAGATCGGATAGACTTAGTTTGCTGGATCGCGGATTCATATTTGCAATTGCTCATGTAAGAGGCGGACAGGAAATGGGAAGATATTGGTATGAAGATGGAAAACTCCTGAAAAAGAAGAATACGTTCTATGATTTTATTGATTGCGGTGAATTTTTAGTTGATCAAGGATATACGAATCCGGAACATTTATATGCTCTTGGCGGCAGTGCAGGAGGATTACTCATGGGTGCTATAGCTAATATGAAACCCGAATTATGGAAAGGCATCGTGGCGGAAGTTCCATTTGTTGATGTTGTGACAACCATGTTGGATGAGACCATCCCTTTAACCACTTTTGAATTTGATGAATGGGGAAATCCTAAGATTAAAGAATATTATGATTATATGAAATCATATTCTCCATATGATAATATAGAAGCTAAAGCATATCCAAATATGCTCATAACAACAGGTTATTGGGATAGTCAGGT
>CBDUIO010000249.1:0-3321 GCA_965367355.1 uncultured Flavobacteriaceae bacterium | reverse complement strand
CACCTTGGTTAGAAGCTTTTGTGAATGCCAGAAAATGGCTAAGTAAAAAATAATATTTTAGGCAAATTTTAATTTAATTGTAAATAAAGTATTACATTTAAAAAGCCTAACTTGAATGGAATGAATTTGACTTATTTTGATACCAAAGAAGGTTCACCTTTAGTTGAAGAATACTTTTCTTTAAGCTTTTCTAAAAATTCTGTTCCCTTCCAAACAACTATTTTACCAATAGCCACATCCTTGTTAACCTATATATTTTCAGGTAACCAAAAAGCAATTGCAAACAATAAGGTAATGCCTTTGGACGGATTAATTGTGAGCGGTCAATTTTTTAGGTCTTATAAATTCAATGTCGAATCAGAAGGCTATTCTTTTGGAATCAGTTTTCATCCTAGTACATTACATAAACTTTTGAAAATTGATATTTCAAAACTTTCTAACAAACATGTTTTGCTTAAACAAGTTGATAAGGATTTGTTTGATCTTTTTAATCCAATATTCATAAATAATTATAAAACACCTGAAAAACTGGTGACAGAACTAAATAATTTAATTCTAAGCCTACCATTGTACGAAAATGACATCACCAAATATATAGACGAAACAATTGATTTTATTCGAAAAAAAGATGGCATGCTATCGGTAGATGAAATCCTAAAAAAAGTACCATATAGTCAAAAAACTTTAGAAAACCATTTTAAAAAAGTTATCGGTTTAACTCCAGGAAAATACACCCGATTATATAGATTTTTGAATTTAATGCGAAAATATGAAAGTCACGAAATTGAGATTAATGATTTAATATATATGTACAATTATTATGATCATTCCCATTTTAGTAAAGATTTTGCCCTTTTTATGAGAGAATCTGCTAAAAGTTATTTTAAAAAGGACTATCCGCTTCTAAAAAAAGTTTTAAAAAAATAATTTTACGATTTTTTACAATATTATACTTAGAATGATATTTATTTTTATACTGAATAAATATCTAATTATAGGGATTATTTTGGGTTACATATAGTTTTAAGTTAGTTAGTTATGTGTACTATTTATTCGACAAATTAAAGGAGCTATAAACTTATATAGCTCCTTTTTATTTGAACTAGTTTGATAATCATAGTTATTTTTATATTTTGCAATACTGCTAACTATAAAATACTAATGGTAGAAATAACAAGACTATTTGATTTTCCATACTATCAATTGGAAAAATTCAATTTAGATGCCGCTTTGGTCACTAAATATGATGGAGTTTGGAAGAAGACTTCTACCAAAGAATATCTAGACAAATCAAACGCTCTTAGTAGAGCCTTATTAAAACTTGGTGTTAAAAAAGATGACAAAATAGCTGTCATTTCTACAACCAACAGAACAGAATGGAATATTGTTGACATAGGTGTACTACAGCTAGGTGCCCAAAACATTCCTATATACCCAACAATTTCATCGGAAGACTATGAATATGTTTTAAACCATAGTGAATCTATCTATTGTTTTGTTTCTGATGAAGATGTCTATAACAAGGTTAAAAAAGTCAGTAAGAATACCAAATTAAAAGAAATCTATTCCTTTGACCATATAAAGGGTTGTAAACATTATTCAGAATTATTTGAACTGGGTAAAGACAAAGACAACCAACCCGAAGTTGAAAAAAGAAAGGATAATGTCCATCCTGATGATCTTGCAACAATTATTTATACTTCAGGAACGACTGGAGTACCAAAAGGTGTAATGTTGTCTCACTGGAATATCACAAGTAATGTTCTTGACAGTTCACCAAGAGTTCCGCTTCCACCTTCCGGTGAAACACGAGTGTTAAGTTTCTTACCGATCTGTCATATTTTTGAACGTGTCCTCATTTATGTATATCAATATGCCGGGACTACAATCTATTTTGCAGAAGGAATTGATAAGATTGGTGACAATGCAAAGGAAATTAAACCAAACTTAATGAGTGTGGTTCCAAGATTGCTGGAAAAAGTATTTGATAAGATCTATGCGAAAGGATCGGAATTATCAGGAATTAAAAAAGCTCTTTTCTATTGGGCAATCAAGCTGGGAGAAGACTATGAACCTTATGGAGCAAACGGTTGGTGGTATGAATTCAAACTGAAAATAGCAAGGAAGTTGATTTTTAGTAAATGGAAGGATGCTCTTGGAGGAGAATTAAACACAATGGTTTCCGGTAGTGCCGCCCTTCATCCTAGACTGTCACGAATTTTTTGTGCTTCGGGGATGATGATTATGGAGGGTTATGGGTTGACCGAAACATCTCCGGTCGTTTCTGTGGGCATGTATAAAAATAAGATGTTTAAAATTGGAGCAGTAGGTAAGCCTATAGAACATGTTGAAGTAAAAATTGCTGAGGATGGTGAAATCCTTATCAAAGGGCCAAATGTGATGAAAGGCTATTATAAAGATCCTGAAAGAACGGCTAGTGTGATGACAGGAGATTATTTTCATACAGGAGACAAAGGCGAATTTGATCAAGATGGATTCTTAAAAATAACTGGTCGTAAAAAAGAAATGTTTAAAACTTCGGGCGGAAAATATATTGTTCCTACTCTTTTAGAAAATGAACTTAAAGAATCTCATTTTATTGAACAGGCCATGGTGATTGGAGAAGGACAAAAAATGCCTGCAGTATTAATTCAGCTAAATTTTGAATTTATGAGAGACTGGATAGATAAAAAACATAAAAATATTGGCAAATCTGAACAAGAAATAATTTCTTCAGAAGTCGTAAAAGAAAGAATTCAAAAGGAAATAGATAAATGCAACAAGAATTTTGGAAAATGGGAACAAATTAAAAGATTTGAACTTACTCCTGATGTTTGGTCTATAGAGGCTGGTCACCTGACCCCTACAATGAAAATGAAACGTGATGTTATAAAAGAAAAATATCAAGATCTTTACAACAAAATTTATCTTTCTTAAATATTGAACTCCATAATTGGAGTTTTTTTTATCCGGTTTATTTCACAACCTATACTCAGATATTTATAATATTTTTTTGCAAATTTATTATGCATGCATAATAAATTTTATTATATTTGAGCTTTCAATACTATTTATGAAAGACAAAACAATAGACTATATATTAAGAACTACCTGGTTAGCCGTTACCAAGATGTATAATGAAGAAGCTGCTAAGTTTGAGACTACTATGGCAACCGGCTTTACTTTACTTAGTATTGATCCAGATGAGGGAACACCTTCTACTTCCCTGGGACCTATTATGGGAATGGAAGCAACCAGCCTGTCCAGAATTTTGAAAACTATGGAAGAAAGAGGATTAATAGAACGTAAACCAAATCCGGA
>CBDUIO010000248.1:0-3345 GCA_965367355.1 uncultured Flavobacteriaceae bacterium | reverse complement strand
AAATATGACGGGTCAACAATCTCCAAATTATGTTCTTTTGCAAATTGTTCCGCTCCTTCGCCTGACAGCATTACATGTGGGGATTTTTCCATAATTGCTCGGGCCAGACTTATTGGGTTTTTGACGTTTTTCGTTCCGGCTGAAGCTCCTGCATTAAGATTTGAACCGTCCATAATGGATGCGTCTAATTCATTGGTTCCGGCATTGGTGAAAACAGCACCTTTTCCGGCATTGAATAAAGGAGAATCTTCCAAAATATTAATGGTTATTTCTACCGCATCAACACTGGTTCCACCTTTATTTAAAACGGCATAACCTGCACGAATAGCTTCCTCAAGTTTTTCTTTATATGCCGCTTCTTTTTCCGCAGACATGTTTTCTTTTAAAATTGTTCCTGCTCCACCATGAATGGCAATAGCAAATTCATGTTTATTATTTTCGAAAGGACTTGGTGGTGGTGGTGGAGGTGATTGAATTTCAATTTCTTTGATTTCGGAATCAATTAGCTTCCCTTCATTTCTGCAATTAAAAAGAAACAAGACGCTGACTATTAAGAAAAAGATGCATTTTTTCATAAGAATTCTTAGATAAATTAAGTGTTCTAAAGTTAGCACTTTTTAAGACTGAAGGAATCCAAAAAGCAACTTTTTATCAGTATCTTTGCTTCACATTAAATAATTCGTAAAAAATATATAAATATGCAAGCAGTTGTTATTGATTTCGGAATAGAAAAAGCACTTAAGGAGTTAGGTGTTAAAGAAATAAATGAAGGAACGTCAACTGGTTCTAATTGGTTTTCTCCCGATGGCCATCGGGATGGACAAATAATAGAGAGCTATTCACCTGTTGACGGTAAGTTAATAGGATCTGTTAAAACTACTAACAAGGATGATTATGAAAAAATGATGAAGACGGCAACCTCTGCCTTTAAAACATGGAGATTAAAGCCTGCGCCTCAACGAGGTGAAATAGTTCGTCAGTTTGGAGATAAATTAAGAGAGAAAAAAGAAGCTTTAGGAAAGCTGGTCTCTTATGAAATGGGTAAAAGCTATCAGGAAGGATTGGGCGAAGTACAGGAGATGATTGACATTTGTGATTTTGCTGTCGGATTATCACGTCAGCTTCACGGATTAACTATGCACAGTGAGCGACCTGGACATAGAATGTATGAGCAATACCATCCGTTGGGAGTTGTAGGAATCATTTCGGCATTTAATTTTCCGGTTGCTGTTTGGGCATGGAATACTGCCTTAGCCTGGATTTGCGGTGATGTATGTGTTTGGAAACCATCAGAAAAAGCACCTTTATGTGGAATTGCCTGCCAGAATATTGCTGCTGAAGTCTTTAAAGCCAATAATTTACCTGAAGGAATCTCATGTTTAATTAACGGCGATTATAAAGTTGGTGAATTCATGACAAAAGACAAACGAGTTCCTTTGATATCTGCAACAGGATCTATTAGAATGGGAAAAATTGTTGCCCAGGAAGTTGCTAAAAGATTAGGGAAATCACTTTTAGAATTAGGCGGAAACAATGCAATCATTGTTACTCCGGATGCTGACATTAAAATGACCATTATAGGAGCAGTTTTTGGTGCCGTAGGAACTGCTGGTCAACGCTGTACTTCAACTAGACGATTAATTATTCATGAAAGCATATATGATAAAGTTAAAGATGCACTCGTAGATGCTTACAAGCAATTGCGAATTGGAAACCCGTTGAACGAAAAAAACCATGTTGGGCCTCTTATAGACAAAGATGCAGTTAAAATGTATCAGGCCGCATTAGATAAAGTTATAGAAGAAGGCGGGAACATTGTTGTTAAAGGAGGTGTATTATCCGGAGATGGTTATGAAAGCGGTTGTTATGTGAAACCGGCTATTGCCGAAGCCAAAAATTCGTTTGAGATTGTTCAGCATGAAACGTTTGCCCCAGTGTTATATTTATTAAAGTATTCCGGAGATGTGGAAAATGCAATTGAGATTCAAAATGGAGTTGTTCAGGGGCTGAGTTCAGCAATCATGACGAATAATTTAAGGGAAGCAGAACGATTCTTATCTGTTGCGGGATCTGATTGCGGAATTGCCAATGTGAATATTGGAACTTCGGGAGCAGAAATAGGTGGTGCCTTTGGAGGTGAAAAAGAAACAGGAGGCGGACGTGAGTCTGGATCTGATGCCTGGAAAATTTATATGCGACGTCAAACTAACACCATTAATTATACAACCAATTTGCCTTTGGCTCAAGGAATTAAGTTTGATTTGTAGTCAGTAGTAAAAACAATAGAAAAGCCACATCATTGATGTGGCTTTTTTAAAAATTCTTTTTCAGTGCCGGAACTTTGTCGGGAGAAATAGAATATCTAATCAATTGATTAATAGCTCGGCAAAAGTCGCTATACTTCACGTATTGTCTAAACTATTTTCATTAATAAATAAAAGAAAATATTTTGTAACCGATTAAAAACCTATTTAATCGTTGAGATGTTTTAGAAATGAGAAATCACTAAAAAAGAGATGAAGAATCGAGAAAGTTTACAAAAAAAACCTTGCTTCAGTGCCGTAACTTTGTCGGGAGAAGCAAGGTCGTATATAAATTTGATTAATAGCAACACTAATTTCGTAATAAATTAGTTATCAGCCACTAAAAAATCTATAATTGGTTAAAAAACCTGTATAAATGGTAAATTTATACATTTGTGTTATTCAATTATTTCCTTTAGCTATATTTTACTTTGCGTAAAATTCTGATTGACTCTTTATAAAGCTCAAATAATTCCTCACTATAATTTCTCAAATAAGGTTTGGCTTCATTTAATTTGTCTATTGCTTCATGAAAAAGATTTAAGTAACATATTAAATACGTTGCCGGAAGGTTCTTTAGATCTCGCTTTTCGTTTTTATTTAATAAAAGGCCTTTTTTAAGCTTATCCAGAATAGCATTATTAGCGTTGTAAATATGATGCAATACCTTTTTATCAAATTGAGGGGGTTCGAAAAGCAACTTTGTTTCGATGTTATAATTCGCATTATCATCAAATAAGATTTTAGTTTCTTCAAGTTTATAGTATTTATAATTGTTTTGAAGACCAAGATTTACAAATTCTACAATTTTAAAATAATCATTATCATAACTAATTGACACCTCGTCTAAAGTAGAGTAGAACAGCCTTACCTGTTCGTTGATAAGTTCAATATCGACTCTTGAAAAAAACTCACCATCTTCAACAACCTTTTGCTGCCCTGACCAACACAATACAAAATACTCTTTAAATACCTTGTACTGAGGATTAAAATCCTTTCGTTTGTTCATAAAATCAAACACCCCATCTAAAGTATACTGTAT
>CBDUIO010000247.1:0-3350 GCA_965367355.1 uncultured Flavobacteriaceae bacterium | reverse complement strand
CCATTGGATGATATGGGTACAGAACTATATTCATTTGCAGGAATTAGTTCCAGAACCGGGAATTCAGCAGGATTTTATAGATTACCAAATCAAAGTAGGACCTATACACCGGCTTACATAAATGGTTTTTTACCTGAAATAAATTCCAATATTTCAGATAAGTCAATTTCCATGGGTATCAAAGGGAAAATTTCTGACTGGAATGTTGATTTTAGTAATACGTACGGGAAAAATGCCTTTTTATATACAATAGGAAATACTTTTAATGCGTCACTTCAAAATGCTTCTCCAACTACTTTCGATGCTGGAGGGTTTAATTTCTCGCAAAACACAGTAAATTTGGATATTTCTAAATTCCATGAAGATGTTTTATCCGGTTTGAATATTGCTTTTGGAGCAGAATACAGGTTGGAAAATTATGAGATTGTTGCCGGCGAAGAAGCTTCATATGCTCAGTATACAGATATAGGTGAAGTGATTACATTGTCAACTCAGGATCCGGCCGAAGATTTCTTTGGCAATGCCAGACCAGGTGGGTCTCAGGTATTCCCTGGATTTAGTCCTAAAAACGAATTATCCAGAGGGAGGAGCAGTATTGCTGGATATTTTGACCTGGAAGCCGATATAACCGATACATTCTTAGCTAGTTTTGCAACTAGATTTGAGGATTATTCAGATTTTGGATCAACAATAAACTTTAAAGTAGCCACACTTATAAAAGCGACTGAAGATCTAAATTTGAGGGCAGCATTAAATACCGGTTTTAGAGCTCCTTCATTACATCAGCTAAATTTTAACTCAACTTCTACAATTTTTGATAATTTTGGCAACCCGCAGGAAGTAGGTACCTTTGCCAATGATAGTAGGGCCGCCAAATTACTTGGCATTCCTAAACTTAAAGAAGAAACGTCAAAAAGTGTTAGCTTAGGATTAACTGCAAAAATTCCTGATGCTAATATTACCATATCTCTTGACGGGTATTTTGTTGGAATAGATGACAGAGTTGTTTATACTGGTCAGTTTGCAGGTCCGGGAACAGGAACCGAGCTAGATAATTTATTGGCACAGGCTAATGCTTCCAGAGCTTCATTTTTCGCAAATGCAATTGATACAGAATCCAAAGGACTGGATATAGTAGTTACCTGGGATGTTGCAATTGCAAATAAGGCTAAGTTGAAAAATGATTTATCGGCTACCTTATCTAAAACCAAAAAGGTTGGAGATATTCAGGCGTCACAAGTTTTAGAAGATGCAGGATTAGTAGGTACATATTTTCCTGAAGACAGCAGAGTTTATCTTGAAGAAGCAGTGCCAAGAACCAAACTCAATTTATCGCATATGCTATCCATGGATAAATTAAACGTCTTTTTAAGGAATGTTTACTTTGGAGAGGTTACCGAAGCTACTACTACAGTTGCAAATCAACAGGTTTTTGGAACAAAAGTGGTAACAGATCTATCGGTAGGATATAAGTTATCTGAAAGCAGTACAATTACAGTTGGAGCAAATAACTTATTGGATGTTTATCCGGACAGAGCTATAGAAGCTAATCGAAGTTCCGGGAGATTTGATTGGTCCAGAAGAGCTCAGCAATTTGGAATAGGAGGTCGATTCTTGTTTGCAAGATTAAGTTTTAGTTTAGAATAATAAGAAATTAATAAAAAAAAAGCCTCAACATTTTGTTGAGGCTTTTTTGTTTAAAGATTTTCGGTTATTAATTTTTCTTCTTCTGAAGTGTTACTAAACTTGGATCTCAACCACATTTTAAAGCTTGTTATCAAATAGAAAAGTACAGGAACAACAATTAAAGTAAGGAAGGTTGCAATCAATAATCCATAAATAACAGCCCAGGCCAATGGTCCCCAAAATACTACGTTATCACCACCAAAATATATTTTAGGATTGAATTCACTCATTAAACTAAAGAAATCTATGTTGAAACCAATGGCTAATGGGATCAATCCAAAAATGGTTGTAATTGCTGTTAGAATTACAGGACGCAAACGCGCTTTTCCTGCTCTTACAATAGCTTCAAATAAATCATTTCTGTCTAAATAATCACTTTTATCAATATTGTTTTCAATCTTTTTTCTGTCGATCAATAATTGAGCGTAATCCAGTAGAACCACTCCATTGTTTACCACAATTCCTGCAAGCGAAATTATTCCCATCATGGTCATCATGATCACGAACGGTTGTTTGAAAATCACCATTCCTCCAAATACACCAATGAAACTTAAAAATATGGCTAGCATGATTATTCCCGGTTTGGAAACTGAGTTGAACTGGAAAATCAATATGAAGAATATCAGGGATAATCCGATAAAAAATGCGCTAACCAGGAAAGCCATTTCTTTGTTTTGCTCTTCGATCTGTCCGGTATAATCAATTTTTATATCGCGAGGCATTTCTGAAAAGCCTTTCATTTCATGTTGGATCTGTCCAACAATAGCTGCAGCATCAGTATAACCGGGAGCTAAAGCCGAATAAACGGTTACCACACGATTTGCATCTTTATGTTTTATGGAACTAAACCCGGATGTATTCGTTTGTTTAGCTACAGCCGATACAGGAATCTCCTTTATATTTCCTGATGACTGATCTCTAAAAGTGATCTTTTGATTAAATAAAGCACTTGTATTATATCTGTTTTCCTCATTAAATCGAACATAGACGTCATAGTCTTCTCCTTCTTCTTTATAAACTCCAGCCTTCACCCCAAAAATTGAATTTCTTAACTGATTTCCTATTTGTGAAGCGCTTACACCTAGTTCTCCGGCCTTTTCTCTGTCTATAGCGACCTGCATTGAAGGTTTGTCCTTATTAACATCAATTTTAAGTTCATCAATACCCGAAATACTTTTAGAGTTAATGTAATTTCGCATATTTATGGCGGTTGAAATTAGTTCGTCATAATCTGAACCTTGAAGCTCTATATTGATAGGATGGCCTATTGGTGGTCCGTCTGCATTTTTTTCAACAGAGATCAAAACGCCTGGATAAATACCATGCAAACCTTTTTGAACTTTTTCCAATAAATCCTGGCTATCCAATCCACGTCTGTATTTAAATTCTCTCATGGAAGCCGTAATTTTTCCTCTGTGAGGCATTTCTGTGGTGCCAATATCCGTTTGCGGATTTCCTGCTCCTTCACCTACCTGGGATACAGCACTTTCTACCATAAAATTATAATCCCCATCCATATAAACCTCGTCATTTAAAATAGTATATACGCGGTTTTCTATTGACTTAGTAATTTCATTGGTTTTATCAATGTCTGTTCCTTCAGGATATTCAATGTATACAATAATCTGGTTTGGTTTGTTATCTGGAAAGAATTCAACTTTTGT
>CBDUIO010000246.1:0-3361 GCA_965367355.1 uncultured Flavobacteriaceae bacterium | reverse complement strand
TATTAAATCTATCAAGTGCATCTTCCAAAATCAAAAATTTCGGTTTTTTAACAATAGCTCTGGCTAATACTATTTTTTTTGCAATTTGGGAGGAAATCTGCTTACCTTCAGGATATAAAATAGTATTGAGTCCTTTTGGAAGTTCCTTTATAAACTGTGACAATCCAACTCGATCCAAAATATTAAAAATAGTCTCATCAGAAATTGATCGATCTCCAAATGTGATATTCTCCCTTATAGACCCTTCAAACGGAGTCTCGTCAGAAAATGAAAGACCTAATGCAGATCTGTAGTGATTTATAAACAGGCTGTTAAGCGATACATTATTGACATAAACCAGTCCCGATGTTGGCTTGATAACTCCTGCAATTAACCTTAATAAGCTGGACTTTCCGGAACCACTTTCACCGGTTATCAGGATACGACTTTGCGGATTGATTTTTAGGCTAATATCCTTTAAAATTGGTTTTTCCCGGTTTTCAACCTTATAGGATACATTGTCTAGTTCAATAGATAATCCATCTTTAAATTCAGGTGTTTCACCAGATTGCTCTTCAAGTTCTTTGTCAACAACTTGTCCTAATTTTTCTATGGAAGTTAGGACATCATAAAATGATTCTAAACCTAGAATGAGTTTTTCAACGGATGCAACCACTAATAGAATGATGATCTCAGCAGCTACGAATTGTCCAATATTCATCTCCTGATTTAAAACCAGTGCGCCCCCAATAAGAAGCAATCCCGCTGTTACCAACACTTTAAATCCTATCATCTGGATGAATTGCAATACCAGGATCTTAAAATGACTTTCTCTGGCCTTTAGATATTCGGCTACTAAGGCATCATTTTTTTCCATGGCTAAGCTTGTTTTTCCTGATAGCTTAAAACTAACAACAGCTCTGGCTATTTCCTGTATCCAATGAGCTACCTTATATTTATTTTTGGATTCCGCAAGGCTAGTGACCAATCCTTTTTTCGCTGTATATTTAAAAACTATGTAAATAAGAAAAAGTAGTAAAAACCCGAATATAATAAAGAACGGATGATAGAATGACAGCAGTATGAGCGCAAATATTATTTGCAATACCGCAGAGGGAACATCTATCAGTATTTTAGATAAACCTTTTTGAATAGACAAGGTGTCAAAAAAACGATTTGCTAACTCGGGCGGATAAAAATTTCGTAATTCATTCATTTTAATTTTAGGGAATCGATAACTCAGTTCAAATGAGGCTCTGGTAAATATGCGTTGTTGAATGGTTTCTATGATCCTTAATTGCATTAATTGCAATGCGCCTACAAAAACAACCCCAAGAGTTACCAGAATTACAAGTATGATCCAGGACGTTGAAATTTGGGCGCCTTGTATTAAATTTATAATTGCCTGAATACCCAAAGGAAGCGATAGTGAAACAAAACCGGAAAAAATCGCGTAATAAAAAATTTGAAATATATCCTTTCGTTCCAGTTGTAGCAAGCCTATAAATCGCTGCCAGGGTGTCATTTTTTCTTTATTCATAATTATTTTAGGGTGTTTAAACAAAGATCAATGAAGAAATCTGTTGGAGTGAGCTTGTTTTTGCAATCTGTAATCGATTTAAAATGATCCTTTAAAAAATGTTGATATAAAGAACCTTCAACAACAGTACTCGCTAAACTCGTTGCAAAGGTATAATCCTTTTTTACATCTAAAATCATATCTCTCAGTCTGTGAACAAGTCTTTTGTAGACGGTAAAATAACCTTCTTTGTTCTCTTGATCAACTTCTTTGGTCAAAAATGATTTAGAATTTTCATTTATTATGATCCTGTTCAATATCACTTCGTTTATATGCGTGAATTTTGAATCCTCTTTTATGGTGCGAGTGAGTACTTTAATAGCAATTTTTAATCGCTCCTTTTCATTGGTAAAATTATGAGTCTCGAAAACCAGTTGATACTCCAACCAGGCCCAGTACCAAGATGTTAAATATAGAAGTACCTTATGCTTATTCTCGAAATATCTGTAAATAGAACTTTCATTAGATCCTATTCTGAATCCTAATTTTTTAAACGTAAAGGCATCAAATCCAATGTCATCTATTAACAGAATACTTTCCTCAATAATCCGTTTACCAAGGTCTGAAGATTCAGGGTCTTTGATGTATATTTTTTCAGGAACGAATATTTTAATATTTGAAAGTAATGTTTTCATAATATAATATTTTGGTTGCAAATATAATAGTAATACTATTAATATAAAATATTTAACAAATATTTAGGAATGAGAAATAGTGTACCACATCTTAATGGTGAATACATTTGCCCTTTAAAAGATTGACTTGAACCAAAACCAACATTATTCATACATATTTATAACTCCTTAATAATGAATGATCAACCCTTACTCCAGCCTTTTTCAATTGACGGATTGCAATTAAATAATAGAATTGTGATGGCTCCAATGACCAGAAGTAGAGCCAATAATCCCGGTAAAATTCCAACTGACGAACTCCAGGCAGTGTATTATGAACAGCGTGCAGCAGCAGGATTGATCATTACAGAAGGTTCACAAGTTTCTAAACGAGCTGTTGGTTATATCAATACGCCTGGGATTTATTCAAAAGAACAGGTAGAAGGATGGAAACATGTAACCCAGCGTGTACATAATAAAGGAGGGAAGATCTTTATTCAATTGTGGCATGTAGGCAGAATTTCTCATCCCGATTTTCATAACGGTAAATTGCCTTTAGCACCATCAGCAATAAATCCGTTCTACAAATCTTTTACTCCTGAAGGATTTAAAGAAACCGTAACTCCAAAAGAAATGTCAATTAAGGATATTCAGGAAACAATAGATGATTTTAGAAAAGCTGCGCGAAATTCGGTTGAGGCCGGTTTTGACGGAATAGAGATTCATTCTTCCAATGGCTATTTATTTCATCAGTTTTTTTGCAAATGTTCCAATATCAGAACAGATCAGTATGGAGGGAACATTGAAAACAGAACACGTTTCTTTTTCGAAGTTTTGGATGCCATAAAATGCGAAATTCCGGAAAATAGAGTAGGTGTGCGTTTTAATCCGTCTTTACATGGTTTAGCAGGTATCACCATAGATGAAAAAACCATCCCAACTTTCGATTATGTCATATCTAAATTGAACAATTATAACCTTGCTTATATTCATCTTTCAGAACCGTTTACAGATGTTACTAATGTACCATTTGCCGTTCAAAACATAGCGAAGCATTATCGGCCACTTTACAATGGAACCTTAATGATCAACGGAGAATTCACCAAGGAATCCGGAAACAATATCATTGAAAACGGAGATGCCGACCTTGTAGCTTTTGGCAAACCATTTGTTTCCAATCCAGATCTGG
>CBDUIO010000245.1:0-3365 GCA_965367355.1 uncultured Flavobacteriaceae bacterium | reverse complement strand
GTATTTACTTTGGTTCTGGTCGAACAAAATACATTGTTTTTCCCCTTCAAAATGAAAATGGAAAATATTGGCCAGGTCAATGTCGTAATGCATGAACGTATGTGAATTCCGGCCTCCAAAGAACAACATTGGCAATCCTTTCATCAGTCTTAAACCTAGATCTGGATATTCAAAATCATTTTGTAATTGAGGAACTTCTTTTAAAATGTTCCAAAGAAAAATTCTGTATTTAGTAGGTTCCCTTTTAAGAAGATCAATATAATCCCTCATAAGCATTTTAGCATGAGCTTCATTGAATCCATCCTTATAATCTACGGGTCTATCATCATATAAAGGGACTTGTTTATCTCCTGCAATATCTTTCATATAATCTAAACTCCATTTTGAATATGCCGGCCAATCCTCAATAAGAGATTCTATTATAAGAGGTTTTTGAGGTTTGAAATAAAACTTAATAAAATCCTCTTTTGATATGGATTTTACACGTTTTACTTTTTGAAGATTTAGTTTCAACATTCAAAATTTTAGAGAATACCAAAGTTATGAAAAGGTTACGAAATTATTTGTAAATATATTGACCATAGATGATTAATTAATCCCCATAAACTTCTCAAATAGATCAAAGAACTTCTCTGGTTCTTCCAAATATGGATTATGTGCACTATGTTCAAACATAACAAACTTGGCTTGCGGCATAAACAATTTATACTGTATTGCAAATTCTGGTGTAGAAACACCATCATATCTGCCTGCTACAATTAGGGTCTTTGCCTTTACATTTTTTAATTTTCTCCTGTAATCCTGATTAATTATACTACCACTTACATCAAAATCTCCATCCTTTCCAATAATGGACACATAGACATCATCCGACCACCCTCTGTGCTCATAATCTGGTATTTTTTGTTCAAGTTTTGTATTATGATAGTAAATATACTTGGTCGGAAAATTACCGTAAATTGTTTTAAGCGGCTCTTCGCTTGAAAGGTATCCTAAAGCTCTTAGAGAATCCACTTTTTCCCATTTTTCAGGGAAATGTGTTTTTGCGTAATGGTTATAGCTATCGCAATTGGCCTGCCACATAGCACCGCTATGGAATCCATTTATCAAAACCATCTTGTCCACATTATCCGGATATTTGATAGCATAAGCCTGAGCGGGAACAGTCCCGTATGAATGACCAACTAGCGAAATTTTATCGAATTTTAACTTAATTCTAAGTTTCTCGATTAAATCAACATCATTTTCAACTGAATATTCAGATACATCCCTGGCATCGTCACTTTTACCTCTACCAAGCCAATCAAAAAACACTACAGTATTAGATTTGTAATATTGTCCGAAATTCCCCTGCATATAATCATGTGAATTTCCCGGTCCTCCAGGTAAAAAGAAGATTGGATAGCCTTGACCCTTCATTTCTACATTTATATTATAACCGTCAATTTTTATGAATTTCGATTCGAACTGATCAAAAATATTAGGATCTTGTTGTGAAAAAAGATTAATCGAAAATAAAAATAATACTAAAACAAGTGTTGATTTAATTTTATTCATTAACCAAAGATTTATTTTAAATACAAATATAAAATACTATTTAAATCTGTATTTTAACCCGAATAACAAATTGCCTTTAGGCATTGGCACTAAATTAGATTCAGTATAATCTGTATTAAAAATATTGTTTGCAATTGCTGAAATTTCCAAATCATTTATTTGAAGCTTTAAAGTCGCATCTACAACTGTATAAGTATCTCCAGATGTTCTTTCAGCATGTTTTATAGTGATAGACTGGAACAAATTACTTATGAATTGAGTATTAAGAGTTGATGTTAGATGATGTCTTAAAGAGTTGATTGAATATCTGGAAAAATTAATGTCAAGCTCCTTAACCTCATCTTCGATAAAAGTGTATCCAACATTTAATTTCTGATCAAAGCCTATAAATTTAAATTTGTAAGTTCCGTTTAATTCAAATCCAAATGTATTCAGATCCCTAATATTGGTTGCCTGCCACAGATCATCTTCATTTTCTTTGACATAATCAATTAAATTATCTGAATCTCTATTGAATACGGCGAATGAAGCATTAAAATTAGTTCTAAAATATTTCAATCCCAGTTCTTGAGAAATGGCCTCTTCAGGATCTAAGTTCTCGTTACCAAGGGTTGTAGGGTCGCTATAGAACAAGTCTGTGTAAGTCGGAATTCTATAGGTATATCCAGCATTGGCGTAAATTTTAAAACTTTCATTAAAAGAGTATCCTAAATCAATTCCGGGAAACGCATGAAATTTAAAATCGGAAAAGTAATTCACTGCCAACCCAGGAGTTACATCAAATTTATCCTTTAAAAAACTGAATTTATGCTCCAAAAACAGATTGATCATTTCCCTTTCTCTATCACCTAAATTATTGCTCCTTAAATAAACTTTAGCTGCATCTATTCCAAAACCTGTAATACCCAGTTTTGACTCATACGAGGTGTTTATTTCTGCACCAACCTTATTTGTTATATGAAGGTTTCTATAAATTGCGGGATTGTCCCGCACAAAAACATACATGTCCTGATTTCGTCTCCAGTATACTCTTGGTTTGATTTTTAACTTATTTAGTTGAAATGCCGATGAAATACCAACTAAACTGGTTTGGGTTTCTTCATACTGATTTATTGCTGAAGGTGAAGCATAAAATCCATTAGCGCCAAATTTTCGTTCAGTAAAATATGCAATTGCTTCAATAGGATTGGTGTTTTTGTTTATGATACCTTTTAAAAAATAATTCTGATTTTGAAAATCTGTGTTATATCTGTATCCATCAGAAGTATTAACAGATCCATGCCCCATTATAGAGCTATTCTCAAATTCTCTGCCTAGAGTCCCTGTAACGTTTTCCTGCCCGAAAGAACCAAGCTGGTATCCCAACGCATCTACATTATCACTACTTTTTTTAGTAACAATGTTGATAGCTCCCGTAAAGGCATTTTGACCAAAAATTCGTGCTGCCGGACCTTTGATAATTTCTATACGTTCTATGACTTCAATTGGCAAGGCCATATTCATGGTATGATGTCCTGTTTGTGAATCTTCTACTTTAATACCATCAATAAGTAAAAGAGTTTGATCAAAACTTCCTCCTCGAATATACAGGTCCGATTGCATGCCAACGGTCCCTCTGCGCCTTACATCTATTCCTGCAAATTGCTGCAGTAAATCAGTTACATTGGTCACTCCACTAGCTTTGATTTCTTGAGCAGTAATAACAATAATTGTTCTTGAATTCTCAGAAAAAGGAATGTCAATTCTACTTGAATTTATAATAACTTCTTCTAATTCTTCGGGAATATTATTCTGCTGAGAAAATGTAA
>CBDUIO010000244.1:0-3373 GCA_965367355.1 uncultured Flavobacteriaceae bacterium | reverse complement strand
AAGAAGTGAACGATGGCGTAAATTTAGACCTCTCGGGAATTAAAACCCTGAGAGGTCCAATTAACAACATTACCTAATGTCTCCAGAAAATTCTTTAGATGTCATTTCTGAAACTTTTTTTAACAACTTTTCTAATAAGGTTCGAAAATTAGGGTTATTCAATCAAAATCTAATAAATATCATTTATTAAACCTGTTGGGATAGGTTTGTTAAGACCTAAGAAGTAAATATTATTTAACAATTATTTTCTTGATTATTGAACCAACTGAAGTTTTTATTTGAAGAATATAAACTCCAGTATTGACGTATACTTGAATCGTATTAGTGTCTGAGGAAAAATCTAATGCCTTAATTCTTTGTCCAAGTGCATTATATAAGTTCACGTCAAAGATTGATACATTTGTTCCTACCCGAATCGTCAATTCAGACGATGGTGAATTGTAAAAGACAATTATTTCTTCTTCATCTATCAAAGATTCTTCTGTAACTATATCTTCTTCAATTATTTTTGATACGAAAACAAGAGTAAATCTATCGTTATAAATTCCGGCTTCTAAATTGATTTCAAACGGTTCATTTCGAATTTCGAATTGCTCACCTGATTCTGCATCACGAATATATATTTGTGTATCATCATCTATATTTTCCAATTCATCAATCTTTATTCGAGCTAATCCTCCCTCTTTAATTATCAACCCAATTGGGAATTCTTGCCCATCAGTAAACTCGTTAACGCCCTGAATAACAAATCGTCCATTTTCAATTACCCAGTACATATCTTCTTGATTAACAGTCGCAATAAATGCATCATAACCCATATCAAAACCACTGGAAGCATTTTGATTATTTCCAATAAGAATTTGTCTGTGATATCCTGCCGGAGAATCAAATATCAATCTAATTCTTTGATGTCCATTCTGAGACTCGGGTTCTGCCAAAATTAAGGAGGTAGACCTTAAAAAGACCGAACTACTTGTGGTTTCAGGAACAAAAACGCGCTGGTTATTTTTAAAAATGATATTCCCGCCATCAACGGTGGCAATTGGCACGCCGTTATCATCAGTAAATCCATCAATTGTGGTTGAGACGAAAAATCCTTGATTGACAGGAATATATTGTCCAGGTACTTTGGTTCCTAAAGCGGGGCTGCCTGCATTTGAAGTATTATTTATTCTGATGTCGTTTGATATTGCTGCGACACCTCCTATTAAGTTTCTTGCAGCATATCCCCCAACATAGTCACCTAAAAAATGTGAATTCTCTTCACCAAAATGATCCCAAAAATATAAAGCCCCGTTAAAAATGGTTCCATTTACATTGTTCCCACCTGCTGCAATGCTTAAATTATCCAAAATAAATTCTGTGGCATCAATCGCAGAAGGATACGGATTTCCAATTAAACGCTGGACATCTCCTGAAGAATTGTCTAAAACAAGTGAAATGTCTCCATTATTTGGTTTCCCTTTAAACACATAGTTTTGTAAGTCGTTAACAATATCTGCAGCACCGGAGGATCCTTTCATGGTATAACCTTCTCCCGGGTATATCGGGGAAGTCTCATCTATTGATGCCCAAGAATTATAATTATCATTAGCTCCATAATATTTGTAAAGCCAATAGGAACTTATGATAATAGGACTAGAAATACCAGAATCTGCAGCTGTATATGTTGGAAGGAAGGAAATATTTTGATACGCATTTGAATCGGTTCCATCAAATAACACACTTGATAGGGAATGATTGGCATTCGTACTAGACACTCCGGTTCCTCTAGTTATTGAGTTGCCGCTTATTGGGCCCACTGAAGATGACCAGTAGTTGTAATTAAAGCTATTAGCTGTTCCTTGCTGATCCCTTTCAATATAGCCTCCACTATCTTCATCAAGAATACTGCCCTCGGTTTGTATCAATTGGGATTCCCCAACCAGATCAATGACACCATCTATTTCCAGGTAATTAGTAACTCTTAGAGCTTGACCGGAATTGGTTTCATCCAAACTTTCGTTCGGATCTGCGATCGTGATAACTCCTGCATTATTTTTCAAAGCCAAAAGAGAAATATCTCTATCGCCTGAAGAAATATTGTGGTTCGATTCTATTATATTCCAATCTATTGAAGTTACACCATCAAGACCAACCGAATTTGGAATCATCTGATCGGCACTATTAGACCAGGTTCCTGGATTATCCCAGGCACCATCAGCTGCGGTCACATAAGGCAAAGGAGCAGTCTGATCATCAACTAAAGCTTTATCCTTATCCAGGTGTTTCAATCTTAAAAATTGTCGGCTATCCGATAAACCTTCAACTGTAGAACCATGAAAACAATTGAAATTGTAGTATACTACCAGGTCACTCCATGGTATCGATGCCACTTCATTGCTTGCCGCACTATATGGCACCACTTTACCGGAGACATAATCGGTTCCGCTCACATCGAAGCGTTCAACTTCCTGATTCATCAGGTATTTTACCTGTGCTTCTGTTAGTGCCTGGTTCCATATATAAATTTCATCTATCTCTCCAAGGAAAGGATTTGTTATTGAGTTTTTATTATCATATATCGCACCTACAGAAAAATGATTAAAATTTGGTGAAGGAGCAGCTACATCATTTTCGGTGTGATCTAATACGCCATCTATATATAAGAAGATCGTACCGCTTTTATAAACGAATGTAATTTGATGCCAATTGGCATCTGTAACAGCCGTAGTAGATGTGAATTTAGCTGAAGCCAGATCATCTAAAGTAACTTCCACTTGGCCTGAGGTATTTAGTCGCAATTGTAATTTACTGCCCTTAGCCATGATGGTTCTGATGTTAGCCGAAGGGACACTTTTTACCCATGCCGAAACGGCAAATGAATCTGCATTTAAATTCATGGGGACTTCCCCAACCAGATAATCTCCTGAGTCAATCTTAACAGAATGCTTTTCTAGTAATCTTGGCACTTTACCGAAACTAAAATACCTGGTTTCATGAAAATTATACCAGGTTACATATACCTGGTTACCATTTTGATCTAATATTGGAGTTCCCGTAGGATCTGTATTTATTGTTAATGGAATGACATCAATAATATCGCCATCTGCAAAATTTGAGTTATCTGCGACTATTAAGGCGTATTCTTCATCTGCAGTTTTAGAAAATCCACTAAATGCGGTTTCAGGAATACCAACAAAAACCGTTTCTATATCACCTCCAACAGCCTCTACACTTTCAACTATTTTCCATTGTCTATCCATTCGAGTCACAGAAGTCGAAATTCCTGAAGCAATGGTTATTGTATTAGTGTTTGTTCCGGATAACGCAGCATTGTTATTTCCCCAAACCAGGAAATCGCCATCATCTTCAAATTCATTAGGATTCTCAC
>CBDUIO010000243.1:0-3394 GCA_965367355.1 uncultured Flavobacteriaceae bacterium | reverse complement strand
ATAACACCACTGGAACCACGAGATCCATAGATCGCTGCAGCAGAACCATCTTTTAATACAGTCATTTCATCTATATCAGCCGGGTCAACGTTGTTTAAAGACGCACCTACAACACCATCAATAACGATCAATGGCTGAGTATTAGATCCCACTGTAGAAATACCTCTTAATCTGATAACAGCATCTTCATTAGGACTTCCTCCCTTGTTGTAAATACTTAAACCGGCAACTTTACCTTGAAGTAATTCAGAAGGACTGTTGATCGTACCACGGTTGAATTCTTCTTCTCCTACTTTAGTAACTGCCGAAGTAATTTCTTTTTTAGTGGTACTACCATATCCTGTAACTACAACCTCATCTAATTGGGCTGCATCTTCTTGCAAGGTTAGGTTAATAACGGACTGTCCACCAACAGGTATTTCCTGGGTTTTATAGCCAATGAAACTAAATACAAGTACGGCATCACTTGACTTTACATCTAGTGAATAATTTCCATCGAAATCAGTTTGAGTACCTGTAGTGGTTCCCTTAACTATAATGTTAACTCCCGGAACCGGACCGGAATTATCGGAAACTGTACCAGTTACCGTCTGGGCGTAAATAAAACTTCCTAAAAGCAACGCAAATGGAAGTATTAGTTTTTTGAGTAAATTGATTTTCATAGTTTAATTAATGTTTCTGTTTGATTAGTAACTATTTTGCTATTCAGTGAACAAAGAATTGATCTCACTGATTTTTCATTGTGTCGCAAACTTAATTTTTTTTTGCACATATAAAAAAAAATGTAAAAATAATGTTAAAATATCATACCGAAATCGTTTTCGGAAATCAATATTATTTGTATTATTGTTATAAACTCCTTGATTAAAATGTGATATTTTAGAATAATACCCATTTAATTAGAGAATTATTAGTAAAAGATTTTATTTTTTGCTGAATTGATATTAGACAAAATAATGATAAGGACTACATTAAAAGATATAGCTAAAAGATTGAATTTATCTGTTGGAACCGTATCAAAGGCACTAAAGAACTATCCGGACATAAGCCAGTCAACCAAGGACAGGGTACATGCATTGGTGAAGGAATTAAACTATAAGCCAAATTCTTTTGCTCAAAATTTAAGAAACAGGGAATCGAAAATTATAGGATTGATCATTCCACAGATCGTTCATCATTTTTTTGCTAATATAATTTTAGGCGTTACCGAAGCAGCTGAGAAAAAAGGGTATCTCGTTATTGTTCTGGAATCTGCAGAGTCCTATGAAGTTGAAAAGAAACATATAGATCTCCTTATAAAAAGAAATGTAGATGGACTTTTATTGTCTTTGGCAGATAATACTATTAAGTACAATCATATTAATGACATTATTAATATGGGCGTTCCCATTGTACTATATGATAAGATTTCAAAATCTATCGATTGCAATAAAATTGTCATTGATGATAAAAAAGCGGCTTTTAATGCTACTAAATACTTAATAGATTCGGGGTGCAAAAAAATTGCTCATATTAGGGGCTCTCTAAAGCCACAAACTACAATAGATCGCTTTTTAGGTTATAAAAACGCCTTAAAAGCTCATGAAATTCCATTTGATGATTCCATTGTTTTTGAATCTAAAGAATTGTCATTTGAAGATGGTAAAAAGCTTGCAAAAGAGATTGTTGAAAATAAAGAGATCGATGGTGTATTTGCCTTTACAGATCTTTTGGCAGCAGGTGTTTTGAGGGGACTTCAAGAATGCGGGGCCAATATTCCGGGAGATATATCGGTTATGGGCTTCAGTAATTGGTTGATCACAAGAATTACAACACCAACATTGTCAACCATTGATCAGCCGGGATATGACATGGGACTACAGGCTTTTAATCTGATCTATGAAGAAATAATGTCGAGAAAGAATCAGATTCGAATCAGACATAGAACTATAGAATTACCTGCTGATTTGATCATTAGAAATTCTACCAGATAGAATACGAATACTAATTAGTTACTTTTTCAGGTTTTTAATCATTTCTAAAGTTAAATCTTCCAGGTTGAAGCTGTGCTTCCAGCCCCAATCCTTTTGTGCTTCAGAATCATCTATGCTGTTTGGCCAGCTTTCGGCTATTTGTTGCCTAAAATCGGGTTTGTAATTTATTGAAAAGTCAGGTATGTGTTTTTTTATAGATGCCGCAATTTCCTTTGGGTTAAAACTGATTGCGGCCAGATTATAGGAAGACCTTATTTTAATGTCTTCTTTTCTGGCATTCATGATATCAATGGTTGCTTTAATGGCGTCGTCCATAAACATCATTGGCAACATAACATCTTCTTTTAAGAAACATGTATAAGGTTTGTTTTTTACTGCCTTGTGAAATATATCTATAGCATAGTCTGTGGTTCCACCACCGGGAAGGGTTTTGTAACTTATCACTCCGGGATATCGAATACTTCTTACATCTACTTTATATTTGTTAAAAAAATATTCGCACCAACGCTCTCCTGCAAGTTTGGTAATTCCATATACAGTATTAGGTTCCATAATAGTGCGTTGCGGTGTATTTTTTTTGGGTGTTGTAGGTCCAAAAACAGCTATTGAACTCGGCCAAAATACTTTCTTTACTTTTTTGTCCCTGGCCAATTCCAGAATGTGTGACAGAGATTTCATATTCAGGTTCCAGGCAAGATCAGGATGTTTTTCTGCAGTTGCCGATAACAAAGCAGCCATTAAATATACATCTGTGACCTTATGGAATTCCAGACATTTTGCTATTTCTTCTTTATTAGTAGCGTCAATTTTTATAAAGGGTCCGGAATTCATCAATTCTTTGCTTCCTTCCTTAATATCAGAAGCTAGAACCGAGGTTTTTCCATAAATAGCTCTCAAAGCCAATGTTAGTTCAGAACCAATTTGACCACTGGCTCCTATAATTAGTATCTTCGGATTCATCAATAAGATCTGTGTTAAAAAAAACAGTATAAAAGTAGTAAGTTTTAAATGAATTAAAGGCACTCATTCTAATTAATAATTCTCCTTTTTTAAATTTTTAACCTGAATTAATTACAAACATTTCAATAATGATATATTTGTATTAAATCCTTTATGATGCGAAAACTCATTTTCTTTATTATGATATGCGCAGTATGTAGCTGTGCTGATAATAAATCGGAACCTTCAACAATAGATCTGGTGTCTCAGGATACATTAAAAATCAGCAAAGCTGATATAGAAAAATTAAATTTTACAGAATTTATTTTAGATCCCGCCTCTGATAAAAAGTTAGCAGGGTGGTTAAAATACAGGGAATTAGAAGACAGAATTAACGAATTAAAAAATGCTGATTTAAGCTTTTTTAAAGGGGATAAAAAGATAGTTGAAACACTTATTCAGGAATTTATAAGTACCGTTCC
>CBDUIO010000242.1:0-3452 GCA_965367355.1 uncultured Flavobacteriaceae bacterium | reverse complement strand
ACTTCTCCTTTAAGCACCGTTTTTGATAAGGCCCAAGAACTCAAAAACATAAATCCCATTCCAAGTATTGCAATCCCAATCACGGCTCCTACTGATGCCAATCCTGATAAAGACTCCGGAACTACAGCGCCTATAAAAATGGATGCAATTAGTATTTGTGTTGGCCAGCGTCCGTTACACAATGAAAAATTATTGGTGATAATTGCAATTAAGCGTTCTCTTGGACTATCAATGATCCTGGTTGCTACCACTCCTGCTGCATTACAGCCGAAGCCCATGCTCATGGTTAATGCCTGCTTTCCGTGAGCTCCTGCCTTTTTAAATAAATAATCTAAATTAAATGCTACTCTGGGCAAATAGCCGAAATCTTCAAGCAAAGTAAATAATGGAAAGAAAATAGCCATTGGGGGCAACATAACAGCTATGACCCAGGCTAAAGCCAAATATACTCCATCTATCAAAAAACCGTCTAACCACCAGGGCAATCCAATACTGGAGGCTAAACTTTTTAACTCGGGATGAATTGTATCCAGTAAGAGGTTTGCCAGCAAGGATGATGGGTAATTAGCGCCAATAATGGTTAGCCATAGAACAGTTCCCAGAATTAAAAACATCAAAGGAAAACCCCACATTTTGCTGGTAATAATCTTGTCTATTTTGGCCTCTAATCTTAGTTTTTTGTTCCCTTTATCAGATTTTACTGCATCACTAACAATCTGCGAAGCATCTGCATAGATGCCTTCAATAAGGTTATCATGAAAATCGTCTCCAATTTGCCATCTAAGCTCATTTGATAATTCAATTAAATCTTTTACAGATTTGGTGCTCATATTGCTATATATTTAAACGAATTCTTTGGTTTTTAATGCCTCAATTATCCGTGTATCACCTTCAAGTAGTCGGAATGCTATCCATCTGCTATTAGGGATGTTAGGAAATTGTAATTTAATTTCTTCACTCAGTTTTTTAACGGCACTATCAATATTTTTAGGTACATTTTTAATTCTATGCGGCTTGCAAACAATATTACCATTAGCCACTTCATTTATTGTTGTGATCAATTCCGGAATCCCTTTATTAAACCTTGCGCTTGTTGGTACAACCGGAATTCCGAGGTCTCTGGCTAAGGTTCTTTCATCTATTTCTATATTGTTGCGTTTAGCTTCATCCATCAGGTTCAGACACAACACAGCCTTATTGGTTATTTCTAAAATTTGTAGCACCAAATTCAGATTGCGTTCCAATCTGCTGGCATCCACAACTATTACGGTTACATCCGGTTTACCAAAAAGAATGAAGTTTCTGGCAACTTCTTCGTCCTGAGATGTTGATAAAAGAGAATACGTTCCAGGAAGATCGACCAGTTTAAATTTCTTTAAATTATATTCAAAAGCACCTTCTGCTCTTACTACAGTTTTTCCCGGCCAGTTTCCTGTATGTTGACGCAATCCTGTTAAAGCATTAAAAACCGTACTTTTCCCGGTATTAGGGTTACCTGCCAAAGCCACAACAAAATCGGTGTTCTCAACATTTACACCTAATTTTTTTAATCCTTTGGCGTTGTATTGCGGACATACCTCACAGTTGCTATTTACTACCTTCTTTTCCATAAAATCAATCTTTTTGAATGAGTATTTTTGATGCTTGATTGTCTCTTAGCGCAATTGAAGTGCCTTTTATTAAATATGCTTTGGGGTTTTTTAACGGACTTATTAAATCTATCCTTATTGGTGTTCCCTTTACAAATCCTAAATCGAGAAGACGTCTTCTGGCCTCTCCTCTGCATTCCTTTGATATGCCCAACACTTTCGCTGTTTCTTCTTCTTTTAAACTGGACAATCTAACAAGATCCTGCTCAATGATATTCTCCTTTTCAAAAACCTCAACAGTCAGGTTAGATGCGACTACCGGAGCTAATTTGAATTCCTCACCTTCGGCATAAAATACAATTCGTTGCGTATTATTTTCAACAACCCTGATTTGAGATCCAATATGTATATTCTCTGCCAGTATTTGCTTGTAAATAACATCAGGTTCGTCTTCAATATGCGTTATCCTTCCCACCGTGTTAACAGGTAATGTAGCTAAGGATACTCCCTTGACCTCAGCAACTTTCCCTTGGCGGGTTGGAATGGGATCACCATGCGGGTCATACATGGGATGTCCCAATTGAGTAGCAAGAATATTAGTTTCTTCATGACTCAATTTATGTTCCATTTCCTCGGCTCTGTCATGCCACTCAAGTTTATCAAATCCCGTTTTTTCTGCAAGATATTTTTCCCATAACCTATGAACCCTAATGATCTTTAAGGCATAATCTCTGCCTGAATTAGTGAGTAAAAGAACCTCACCATCAAGCTCGATCAACTCATTAATCGACATTTTTTTTATCATGTCTATGATCAAATTATCGCGAAATTTCAGGCTTCTTGTTAAATTATTGACCGTTACTTTTTTACCTGAGATCTCATTATGATAAAGGTGTTTTAAAATATCTTCTATCACTGTTTTTTCGTTCAGCCTGTAACTGTTCTTTATAAGCCAGAACCACCCTTTAACAGGCCTGAACAGCAAGTATAACAAGATCGATAGAATAAAAAACAGAACTAAAGCGTATGCCGGATTATAAGTATTCATATTATAAATTCAAGTATAAATTTTTAGCAGCATTTTCTGATATATTCAATTGTTTTGTGTTAACCTTTATCTTTATTGAATTATCAAAAGGTTCAATTTCCATTACTTTGATCTTGTCTCCCAGTGATAAATTATTCTTACTCAAATATTTTAAAAAGATTGCTGAAGAATCTGTGACATGTGATAAAACACCTTCTGACCCATTGTCCAATTCCAGTAAGTTTACCAGATTTTTTTTGTTTATCTGACCATTCTTGTTTGGTATTGGGTCTCCATGAGGATCATGAGTGGGAAAGCCCAAAAAAGCATCTAATTGATCGGTTAGTTTTTTTGATTTAACGTGTTCCAATTCTTCGGCCAAATCATGGACCTCGTCCCACGAAAATTTTAATTTATCAACTAAGAAGACTTCCCATAGCCTGTGATTCCTTATGACTCCAATTGCAGTTATCCTTCCTTTTTCCGTAAGATTTACACCATAGTATTTCTTGTAATTCACCAATTCCTTATCGGCAAGCTTTTTGACCATATCGGTCACAGAAGATGCTTTCGTATTCATCTTTTCCGCAATGGAATTCGTGCTTACTGCAACACTTCCTTGCTTACCGAGATGGTAAATTGTTTTTAAATAATTTTCTTCTGAGAGTGTAGTCAAAGTTTTTTATTTAGACCACAAAGATACAAATATTTACAGTAGTATAAATATTTTTTTAGGCAAGACTAAATATTTTATGAAAGTCTTTCTTTAGAATTCATTCTTTAATTCGATAAAGAATGCTTTCCTTGCCATCTCTTCTTACCAAAATGAGTTTTGT
>CBDUIO010000241.1:0-3454 GCA_965367355.1 uncultured Flavobacteriaceae bacterium | reverse complement strand
AAAGTTTGGTAAAGGTGTTTATTATGCAAGAATAGTTAATAATGGAAAAATTGAAACTAAAAAAGTGATTGTTATGTAACAAAGATTCGAAAAAACTAATATCTAATAAAATTAAATTTTATCTAAACACCTCTCATCTTAGGGGTGTTTTTTATTTAATAATATATTAAAATTATTAATTAGAAATAGTATAATCCACTTATTTTCTGAATACGATTATTTTAATTAATATTTTATAAATTAAAAAAAATAATTACATTTGACTCGTTATAGAAAAAGAAAAAGCTATGTTAATCCCCTTAACGAATATTTGCCCTATTAAGCATTGTGTTTATTTTTTACAAGCACATTTACATATTCTTCTGAAGTTTAAAAATCATACTTTTTTTATTTTAACTTAAAGAGACTTTGATTATTTATCAAATATTTAATTGATTCGGCCGTTTTAAAGCCGATAATTAAATATTTTTTACTTGCATTGAGGTAGGAGTAATTTAATTATAGTTGTTTTTCTATAAACACTCATTTAAATAATCTAAATTTAGATTGTCTTAGATGCGTTAATCCAGCCATTTTTGGGACTGGGAATGGCGGAGCCATTTAACAATTTAGCTAATCAGTTTATTTAGAAGAAATGCTTATCATTAAATAAATATATATGAAAAACTTTGCATTAATAGGGGCTGCCGGTTATATAGCCCCAAGACATTTAAAGGCTATTAAAGACACAAAGAATAATTTGATTGCTGCCCTGGACAAGTTTGATTCAGTAGGGATCATGGATAGCTATTTTCCAAACGCCGATTTCTTTGTTGAGTTTGAACGTTTTGACCGACATATTGAAAAACTAAAAAGAAGAAAAAACGTTCATTTAGATTTTGTAAGTATATGTACACCCAACTATTTACACGATGCACATATTCGTTCAGCATTAAGAAGGGATGCTCATGCGATTTGTGAAAAACCTTTGGTTTTAAATCCTTGGAATATAGATGCGCTTTCTGATATTGAAAAGGAAACCGGGAAGAAAGTTTATACCATTTTACAATTACGTTTGCATCCAAGTATCATTGCCCTAAAGAACAAAGTGCTTAACGGCCCAAAAGATAAAATTTATGATGTAGATCTAACTTACTTAACTTCAAGAGGGCATTGGTATTATACTTCATGGAAGGGAGATATATCTAAGTCCGGAGGAATTGCTTCAAATATAGGAGTTCATTTTTATGATATGTTGTCGTGGATCTTTGGAGAGGTAAAGCAAAACACAGTTCATATGCATACACATGATAGAGCGGCAGGTTATTTAGAATTGGAGAAGGCCAGGGTAAGATGGTTCTTGTCCATAGATTATAATGCTATTCCTGAGAAAGTTAAGGAAAAGGGTCAACGAACTTATCGTTCAATAACTGTTAATGGAGAAGAAATAGAATTTAGTGGAGGTTTTACGGAATTACACACTACTAGCTATGAAGATATATTGAAAGGTAATGGTTTCGGTTTATTAGATGCAAAACAATCTATAGAAATTGTACACAAAATCAGAAACGCGAACATTAGCCCATTAAAAGGAGATTATCATCCTTTTGCGAAACTCCCAACGACGAACCATCCTTTCATGAATGGAAATAAAAATCATTGAAATAAATTTCAATTTATAATAGATAAAATTAATTTTATATGAAAGTTATTATTTTAGCGGGTGGTTATGGTTCAAGGCTTGGGCATGTAACCGAGTTAATTCCTAAGCCGATGGTTGAAGTAGGTGGCAGGCCCATTATTTGGCATATTATGAAAACTTATGCACATTATGGTTTTAACGAATTTGTGATTGCCCTAGGATATAAAGCCAACGTGATCAAAGATTATTTTAGCAAACTTCAAAGTTATAATAGTGATTTTACGGTAGATACCGCTACTGGAGAAATCACATATCACAATAATAATTTAGACCACTGGAAAGTAACCTTAGTTGATACCGGTGTTGAAACACTTAAAGGTGGCCGAATTAAGAGATTAGAAAAATATTTGGATGATGTTAATATGTTAACCTACGGAGATGGTGTTTCTGATATCAACATAAATGAATTGGTTAAGTATCATAATAAACATGGAAAATTAGTTACAATTACAGGCGTTAAACCACCTTCTATGTTTGGTGAAGTGATCGAAAAAAACGGATTGGTACATTCGTTTGAAGAGAAGCCCCAAACAAGCAAGGGATTGATCAATGGTGGCTATATGGTTTTTAATAAAGAGATGCTTGACTATTTATCAGCTGATGTTAATTGCGACTTTGAATTTGGTCCTTTGGAAAAATTGGCCTCAGAAAGCCAAGTAATGACCTTTAAACATAATGGATTTTGGGAATGTGCTGATACGGTAAGGGATGTGAATCATTTAAATAAGCTTTGGGAAACGAAAAAAGCCAAATGGAAAATATGGGGATAGAGGTTCTATTCGAAGGTTATCAAGGTAAAAAAGTACTCGTCACAGGGCATACCGGATTTAAAGGTTCCTGGTTGAGTATATGGCTTAATCATCTAGGTGCGGATGTTATTGGAGTTGCCTTAGATCCCAAGACACAATTGGATAATTTTATCTTATCGGATGTAAGCTCATTTGTAAAAGATGTCAGGCTAGACATTAGGAATAAAGAATCATTAATGGAGTTATTCCGAAAAGAAAAACCGGAAATCGTTTTTCATCTCGCTGCACAACCCCTGGTCTTAGATAGTTACAAGTGTCCGTTAGAAACCTTTGAAACCAATACCTTAGGAACAGCCAATATATTGGAGGCTATCAGACAAACTAAATCGGTTCATACGGCAATATTTATCACCACAGATAAGGTATATGAGAATATGGAATGGCTTTGGCCATATAGGGAAAATGAGAAATTGGGAGGCTACGATCCTTATAGTGCCAGCAAGGGTGCTTCAGAATTGGTCATCTCATCCTATAGGAATTCTTTTTTTAATCCGGATGCATTTTCAAAACATGGTAAATCTATAGCCTCAGTTCGAGCTGGCAATGTCATTGGTGGTGGAGATTGGTCAGACAACCGTATCATTCCTGATTGTATCAGGGCTCTTGAGCAAGATATCCCGATTGAGGTTCGAAGCCCGAAAGCTATTCGACCCTGGCAACATGTGTTGGAACCATTAGCGGGTTATCTTTTATTAGGAGCCAACATGATGTCAAATCCAAGCAAATATGCCGAAGCTTGGAATTTCGGACCTGAGGCTGAAAATATTATCAATGTTGGAGATCTTGTTGAAATGATCATTACCAATTACAAAAAGGGCCGTTGGATAGATAAATCAAATCCCATGGCACCTCATGAAGCAAAATTTTTGGCATTGGATATAAATAAGGCAAAATACAGATTAGGTTGGAAACCTGTTTTAAGTATTAATGAAACAGTTGAGTTTACAATAAACTGGTATAAAAA
>CBDUIO010000240.1:0-3474 GCA_965367355.1 uncultured Flavobacteriaceae bacterium | reverse complement strand
TCACTTTATCTAGGTCCTCGTCTTGAGAAAAGACTGAAAGAGGTAAAACAAATAAGGCAAGAAGTAATATTTTATAAAGTTTCATATCTGTTTACTTAATTGTTAGTTATTTAGAGCACCACTATTTATCCATAATTCAATAAATGCCAAGTCTCCAGTACTGATATTACCATGACCCCCATTAAGTACTATAAAAAGTTCGCTGTCATCAGCATTATTCGCGGTCACATACTCTGGAACAAGAGAATTATATGCGTTCTCTGCTCTAAGATCTGGATCTCTGTTAGCATTATGACATTCAACACAATTTGCTTCAAATATTGGTTGAATGTCCGTCGCAAATTCAACAACTGTATCTGGAGGTAATTCAACTTCTTCTATTTGGTCGTAATAACAGGAAGTCATACTAAAGGAAAATACAACCAGTATTATAATTCGGATGAGTTTTTTCATTACTTAGTTTTTTTATTAAATAATCTTACTGGTTAAATAAAAGTGCAGACTATATCTGCACTTTTATTTTTACAGATCAATTTATAATTATCATGTTTAGAAGATTGTTAATTGCCTAATCTAAAGCTTCAAGTGAATTTTTAAGCAAAGCTTTGGCATATTCCGGATTGTGAATACCGTCACTTTTATCTTCTAACAAAGTTCTGTAATTCCATAATGCTTGCGCAACATTAGCAGGATAAGTCCCAGGAATAGGACTGTCGCTTGCCTGCAGAACACCAAGGTCCATTAAAGCACTTTTTAAAGCAGCCATATCATCTTCATATCCGGCAACTACTAAATTATCTATACTTATAGCATGACATTGAGCACATGTATTGTCTGTCGGAATGAATGAATGTGCACCATCTCCACCGTCAGTGGTTTCTCCCATATGACAACCTACACAAGACACAGAAGCATGTGCACTGGTTCCTGCTGTAGGATAAGGCAATGATCCTGCAACTTCAGCACCAAACAAACCAAATACTACTGTAGACTGTGGTCCGTGGTGAGGTCCAAAACGAGAACTTGAATTTGTATAATCATCTACGCCATTAGGAACTGCATAAGAATCACGAGGTTGGTGACAATTTACACAAGTATTGCTTAACCCCATGTCTATAGTCACAGAAGGATCAATTAATAAAGTTGCTGGTCTAAAGGCTTGTCTTAGAGCCATGTCGTTTCCATCATTAGCAAAATCAAAACTACTGTGGTTGTTGTGACAGGTTGTACATCTTATTTTAGATGCATTTTCAAAAGATTCATTGATAATAACTGGTAACCCAAATACCGGAGAATCCGGATCATCTTCAATGACAACATTACCATTTGAATCTAGTTCATATTGTGGTGGGCCGTAAGTGTAATAACCACCTGGTTGAACAAAACCTCTTTCCATGACATCGACATAACCGTCGTTTGAGTGACATTGGGCACAGGACTCTCTTGAACCGTAATTCCCTCCTGTATGCGTACCGAGGTTATGCAGGGATAGCAAAAATGAAGCTTCAACTGCCTCCCTATGACTGTTAGCGTGACAAGCAATACACTCTGCTACACCAACCCCATCAATCCCATCATCTCCAGCTGGTCCGACGAGACCTTCCACATAAATAGGCTTATCACTGGTACATTGTAAAAACATAAATCCTGATATTAAAAGGACCAGGTAACTTAATAATTTAACTTTTTTCATGATATTATAATTTAATAGAACATTATTAGTGATAAAATTAATTACTGATTGCATTTATTTTTATGACAAATATCATATTTGTAAAAAAAATAAGTAGTTGATATACAACGAAATAAGCTATTTTGGAAATTTTTGAGAGTTATTTTTATGATTTTCACAGTTACTTTTGATACTCAAGTATGTAATTTTTGTTACATATAGATTATGCTAAATCAATGTGTTTCCTGAAATAATTTCTATAATATAATTTTTTCAATCTGAAATAATTTAGGGATGGTCACATTCCAGTTATAAGTATCTTTTAATTTGGTCTTAAATACATCCATAGCTGTTGTTTCTCCATGAATTAAGTAGACCATCTCCGGAATGTTTTTAATGCTGTCCAGCCAGTTTAGCAATTCCTCCTGATCGGCATGAGCCGACAGACTTTCAAGATGTTTTATGGCTGCCTTTACAGGGTAGTATTTTCCGAAAAATTTTATCTCATGAGCGCCATCCAGTAACTGTCTGCCTCGAGTCCCTTCTGCCTGGTAGCCTACTAATAAAACAGTTGTTGAAGGCTCGTCTATAAGTTGTTTTAAATAGGTTAAAACGCGTCCTCCTGTGACCATGCCGCTTCCGGCAATGACTATTTTAGAACGAGGATTGTCTATGGTTTCCCAGGTCTCCTTATAAGACTGAATGATATTCATGTGCCGGCACATGGCTTTGTATTCACTGTTAGATAATTTATGCCATTTTGGAAATTGTTTGAAAAGTTCCAACACGTTATTACCCATTGGACTATCCACATATATAGGAATGTTTGGAATCTTATTCTTATTATATAATTTCCAAAGTGTATATATTAAGGACTGTAAGCGCTCAACGGCAAAACTTGGGATGATCAAATTTCCATTTTTGTGTATTGTTTTATTTATCAATCCCACCAGAATTTCTTCAACATCCTCTTTTGGATGCAATTTATTACCGTATGTACTTTCAAGGAATAAATAATCTGCCCATTCCGGCTTCTTTGGGCTTTCCAACAGATTATCATTTTTCCTTCCTACATCGCCTGAAAAGACAAAGCGTTTGCCATCAATATCTAATTCAATAAAAGTAGCCCCTAGAATATGTCCGTTGTACATGAATCGGTAAGCAATACGTTCAGAAAGCTTAGCCCACTTGTTTTCCATTTCAGGGCTAAAAAGGCCAATGGTCCTTTCAGCTTCTTTTATAGTATATAAAGGTAGAGCCGGATCATGTTTTGAATACTTTTCCTTGTTGGCTTTTTCAGCTTCTTCTTCCTGAATCTTGGCGCTGTCCATTAAAATGATTTTTGCTATTTCCAGTGTTGGAGCTGTCCCAGTGATCTTGCCATGAAATCCTTGTTTTACCAATCTTGGCAGATATCCAACATGATCTAAATGACCATGAGTGAGCAGAACAATATCAATGGATTCAACATCTATCGGTAGTTCGATCCAGTTTTTTTCTCGTAACTCCTTTACACCTTGAAATAAGCCGCAATCTATAAGGACTTTTTTGTTAAAAGCCTCTATTAAGTACTTTGATCCGGTAACCGTTCCGGCAGCTCCTAAAAAATGGATTTTCAATTCATTTACCATGAAGAATTATTTATTACAAAGCAGTTTAATTTCATTAAGGATCTTTTCCTTTCGTGGCTCAGAAACTCCTAGATGATCTAAATAAAAATGATCTCCGACCAATTCTCTGCATAAAACAACATTTCTGTTCAGCAAAAACTGTTTTTCCCGCTTAGTTAACAAAGTTGAAAC
>CBDUIO010000239.1:0-3493 GCA_965367355.1 uncultured Flavobacteriaceae bacterium | reverse complement strand
GGGATATCCTTATAGGTGTGACTCCTGTTAGTTGGATGAAAGATATGACATATACTTATGTTATTTTATTGTCAACTATTTTTGCAGTATTACTTAAGCAAAAAATAAACTATCTGAGAACTTCACTTTTCTTATTTGATACCATAGGCATTGGGTTATACACAGTTGTGGGAGTAGAAAAAGGTATTAGTGCCGGGTTGCATCCAATAATATGTGTAGCACTTGGTACAATATCGGCATGTTTTGGAGGTGTACTAAGAGATATTCTATGCAATGAAATTCCAGTAATATTCAGGAAAGAAATATATGCCACTGCATGTATTTTAGGAGGGTTCTCCTATTTTCTATTAAATAAATTACCCGTTGACAATAATATAATTTTTTTAGCTTCAGGTCTAATAGTAATTGTTTTAAGATTATTGGCGGTTAAATTTAAAATTGCTCTACCAAGTTTATATAGAATATAGAAAAGGCTACGATCAACTCATAGCCTTTTAAAATATTTTTCATTAACGAGGTAAGGGAAATCCTCTATCCCTCATTAAAGCGTCAATTGTGGCGTCACGCCCTCTAAATTTTCTATAAGCCTCAGCAGGATCCATGGAGTTTCTTGGCGCAAAAAGATATTCAACACATTTGTTGGCTACTGTTTTATCATAAAAACCATCGGGTGCTTCTTTAAATGCTTCCGCTGCATCACTCGTTAAAACATCTGCCCATAAATAGCCATAGTATGCAGTTGCGTAACCTTCACCTGCGAAAACATGTCCAAAATGTGGCGTTCTGTGACGCATAGGTAATTCTTTCGGCATATTCAGTTCTTGCAATGTTTCTCTTTCGAATTTATCAATATCAATATTTGTTGGATCTGCTAAATGTAATTTCATGTCCATGATAGCAGAAGCTAAATATTCAGTAGTCGCAAATCCTTGATTAAAAGTTGAGGCCTTCTTAATTTTATTCACTAAATCGGCAGGTATGGGTTTATTGGTTTTATTATGAACTAAAAATTGATCTATAACTCTATCAGTAGACAGCCAACGTTCTAATAATTGCGATTGGAATTCTGTATAATCTCTTACACCTCCATTTAAGGTTGGATATTTGACATTTGATGAAAAGAAGTGCAATGCGTGACCAAACTCATGGAAAAAAGTTTCGGCATCATCCCAGGAAACCAATACCGCTTCACCTGGAGCAGGTTTCACAAAATTGGAATTATTTGAGCCCAAAACAGTTTCTTTGCCATCAAAAGTTGTATGACTTCTGTAAGTTGTAGCCCATGCACCAGATCGTTTTCCTGTTCTTGCAAAAGGATCCAAATACCATAATCCAATATGTTCTCCAGAATTTTTATCTGTGACCTCCCAGACTTTTACATCTTCATGGAATACGGGAACTGAACCTTCAGGGACCGGTTTAAAATCATAATTGAATAGTTCTCCGGCTGTAAAGAATAAAGCTTGAGTTAACTTATCCAGTTGTAAATATTGTTTGACCTCATCGCTGTCCAGATCGTATTTTTGTTTCCTGACTTTTTCTGCATAGTATCTGTAATCCCAAGGTTCAATAGTAATATTGTCCTTGTTCGCTATTGCTTGCATATCTCCAACTTCTTCTTTAACTCTTGCAATAGCGGAAGGCCAGATAGCATTCATCAATGCCATGGCATTTTCAGGAGTTTTTGCCATTCTATCTTGTAATCTCCATTCAGCATAATTATCATAGCCTAATAACCCAACGCGTTCTTTTCTAAGTTTTAAGATTTTTGCAATGATCTCGTTGTTGTCATATTCATCTCCATTGTCACCTCTTGAATAATAATTAGTCCATACCTTTTTGCGTAATTCACGCTCGTTGGAATACTTTAGAAAAGGATCCATAGAAGAACGTGTATTGGTAATAGCATATTTTCCTTCTTCTCCATTATCTGAAGCTATTTTAGCTGCTGATTTTATAAACCCTTCTGATAAACCACTTAATTGATCATTTGTTAAATATGTCACATAGTTTTCTTCATCATGAAGAACATTGTTCGAGAAATCTGTGTATAAAGTTGATAGTTCCTTATTAATTTCGGCATAGCGTTTTTTCTTTTCAGCATCCAGTTCGGCACCATCCATTTCGAAACGTTTGTAAATGAGTTCAACCACGCGTTGTTGATCCGGTTCTAAAGGATTCCTTTGCGCCGACTCATAAACTGTTTTTATTCGTTGAAAAAGATTTTCATTTTGAGAAATTTTCGAACGATAATCGGCTAACTCAGGTGCCAGTTCACTCCTTATCTCTCTGAACTCAGGAGTAGACATATTACTGCTAAAAATTCCATAATAAGCATAGACTCTGTCAAGTTCTTTTCCGGATCGTTCCATGGCTTCTATGGTGTTTTCAAATGTTGCCGGCTCTTTACTGTTTGCTATTTTATCGATATCAGCTAAGCTTAATTCCATACCTGTTCGCATGGCTTCCTTTATATCATTAACGTTCATTTTGTCAAAAGCCGGAACCCCACTATAGGGTCCATCCCACTCCTGAAGCAAGATATTATCAGTCATGTTAGTAGTTTCTTTTTTATCATTATTCTTACAGGCTGAAACTATAATAAAAACGCTTAAAATAAAGAGAAATTTAGGGTTGAATCTATTGTTTGATTTCATTGATTTGTGAGGATTTTATTAATTCAGAAAGATAAGAAAAATATGAAGTTTTTCATTTCAATTATTCAATAATTTCAACTTTTCTTATATAGACATTGCGTAATGGCCAATCGGCTTCATCAGTTTCAACAGCGGCAATTTTGTCGACTACATCCATGCCATTGATTACTTTGCCAAAAATGGTATAATCACCATCTAAAAAATGTGCGCCTCCTCGTTGCTGGACAATAAAAAACTCAAAAGGCGAAGCCAGTTTATGTGGATTCTCAATCTCACTGCTGGGCATACTAATGACTCCCCTGTCATGTTTATAGCCTCTGTTGGTGTCAGTTGGTAATAAATATTTGCCAATATTACTGCGTTTTCTACCTATACGTCTATCGTCGCTACTTCCACCTTGAATGATAAAATTATTGATCACTCTGTAAAATTGAGTGCCACTAAAATAATCTTGTTTTGTCAGAAAGATAAAATTGGCTCTGTGGAATTTTGTTTTATCATAAAGCAGAATATCAATATCTCCAAAATCTGTTTTAATTCTCACCTTATTTTCTTTATTTTCCTTTTCATATTCTAAAAAGAATTCCATAGCATTTTTATCAGTTAGTAATGGATATTCTCTTTTCGGTTCTTTTGGTTCTTCTTTAACAGCGGGTTTATCAATTTTCACACTATCTGACTTTGTTTTTTTTTCGATCTTTTTTTTATCAGATTGTTTATCTTCACAATTAAATAGTAGTACAACCAGGAATAGAAAAGAAAAGTACTTCATAAATGAATTTCAATAATTTTTTAGTAATTGCTTCAAAAATAAAAAATATCCCATTGCCTGGGGA
>CBDUIO010000238.1:0-3502 GCA_965367355.1 uncultured Flavobacteriaceae bacterium | reverse complement strand
ACGATTTAAAATCAATTTTAAGCAAGCTGGCATTAGCATGTTTAACAGCATTTGTAATTAGTTCTTGAATACTTCTGTAAATAAATACCAATTCAGTATTTGTAAGCTCAATACTATCAACATTCGTTGTAAAATCCACTTCAAGTTGATACTGGTTTTTTACTTTATGCACCAACCAATACATAGTATCTACAATTCCTAATTGATACAAAACAGGAGGACTTAATTCATTGCTTATTTTACGGGAATTATCCAAGGCTTCGGTAATATGAAATTTCAAGAATTTAAATTCGTCTATATATTTCTTTAATTCATCTTCTTGCTCCAACTCATTTAATTTCATTTTTGAAATTACGAGCGATTGACTTAAATGATCGTGAATGTTCTCGGCGATTTCCTTTTTTTGCCGCTCTTCAATCAGTGTAAGTTCTGATGTAAGTTCCTTAAGGGATTCCTGATATTCCTGTATTTCAATTTCCTGAAGTTTTTCTTCGTTTATATCCTTAATAATTCCCATAATATAATCCTCGTTCTTGATTTTAATCAATTCACCATAAACTCGACAAATTCGAGTCTCTCCGGATTTTAATAGAAATTCTGTCTCATACCCATAAACTCTTCCTTTCTCTAATAAGATTTTAATATAATTTTCTCGATCTGCCGGATTTTTCCAAACATTGATCTGGGTAGTTTTAGATCCAATAAATTCTTGCGGTTTAAAACCGGTTATTTCAAAGATGGCATTATTCGCTTCTATCACCTTACCATCATCGAGTCTGGTCAAGACGATTGCAACGGGACTATTTTGGAATATCTTAGAGAACTTCTCTTCACTTTCCTTAATTTTTATCTGAGTTTCCTTATTATCTGTTATGTCACGCGCTATGCAATATATTAGCCCTTCTTCAGGTAAAGGCCAAATATTCCAGGACAACCATTTATAATCGCCATTTTTAGTTATAGTTCGGTTTTCAAACTGGCTTAATGGTATTCCTTTTGTAAGATCTTCGGCCGCTTTATCGGTTTGTGTTCTATCATCAGGATGTACAAACTCAATGAAATGTTTAGATTTAAATTCATCATTGGTCCATCCTAATGTTTTTTCCCAGGAAGGGTTTAACTGTACAAAATAGCCATTTAATCCTGCAGTGCCAATCATGTCTAATGAAGTTTCAAATAATCGATCGCGCTCTTCTTCTGCTTTTTTGCGCTCTGTAATATCAAAAAATGAGATTGAAAAAAAGTCATCTTCAATCATAAATGGTCTATGTTCAATAGTACGCCCTAAAGTTGGAAATGTTTGCTGATATGAGTAGGGTGAGCCAGTTTCCAGAACTTTAGTGAGCATTTCAATAAACAGTTTGGTTTCTTCTGGTGAAATCACATCAGAACATCGTTTACCTATAACATCTTCTTCTAATAATCCAGTATGAGTTGTTAATGATCTATTGGCTTGCAGGTGAATGTAATCTATTATTTTACCTTGGTCATCTCGTATTAACTCGCACACTATTATTCCAAATGAGGCATTGTTAAACAATGCTCTAAACCGGTTCTCACTTATAATTAATTGTTCTTCTGCTATTTTTCTTTCAGTTAGTTCTTTTTCTAAATCATATATCAAATTACTATTTTGAATACTAATAGCTATTTGATTAACTAATGTGCTACACAGTCCTAATAAAGGTTCGTCAAAATCAATATTAGATTTTGACCCCCAAATTAAAACAGCTATTACATTTTGATTTATAACAATTGGAATATATATAACGCATTTAAGTTCCCTTATTTCGACAATTTCTTTTTCCTGAGGAGTTAGTTCCACACCATCCTTGATCTCTAGTGTTACGATAGATTTTTCATCAATGGCCTTTTTTATATGAGGGTGTTCCTTGACAATTGCCCTGCGCAATGACTCCGGCATCTCCTCTGAAAGTTTAGGTGTTGTTGCGCTAAGAAATAACTCGGACCCTTGTACCAGATAAATTGCAGAGTTATTTTCTCCTAATAACTTCGATAAATTATCTGTTGCTGTTTGCATTATTTTTTCAATATCAAGATTCCTGTTAAGTGATTCACTGACATTTAAAAGCGTTAACAGTTCATTTTTTTGTTTAATTAATTTTTGTTCAGCATTTTTTAGACCGGTGATATCTTCAAAAGTGGTAAAGACCTGATAGGGCTCAATACTGCCTTCTAAAAATTGAGGTATTGCATTTATATTTATCCAGCGATAATGCTGATTAGTTGAATTATATACACCCATTACCACATTAGCAACTTCTTTACCTGTTCGCAATGCGACCATACTAGGATGTTCATTTCCGGGGAAATCGGTTCCATCTTCATGAACCGACCTCCAGTTGGGATCCATAGATGTTTTACCCTTTATTTGATCCATTGATAATCCTAATATTTTCAATGCTGCGGGATTTGCATCAATGATCTCCCCTTTGCTGTTCTGGTAAGTCACCCCTTGTGCCATGGATTCAAAGAGTTTCCTGTACTCTATTTCTCTTTGAAATAATTCTTCTTTTTTTAGTTCATGCTCGGTATGTATCTCTTCAAATTTACGTCTGTAGTCTAATAAGGAGAACACATCTTTAAAAGGCCTGCTTGAAGGGACGCGTTTAACAAATCCTTTGTCAAAATAAATGAGGTAAACAGAAAAAATAGCCGAATAAAGTACTGAAGATGACAGCTTACCAATAAAACCGGATATCAGGCTTGTTTTTAACTGACCTGTTCCTGCAAATGCCCCAATACTAAACAATATGGTATCTATGCTCAGTACAACCGCCATCACTATCAGGATTCTAAAAAAAAGAGTCTTTATGAATCTTGAAATTACATCATAAAGATAAATGATCAAAAAAGCATCGAGGATCAATAAAAGTGTACCAACTAATAATATGCGTGCATTGATGGTAAAGAAGTCCTCAGGTATCTTGAATAACAGCTTTACATACTTTCCGTCTATGGCCCAGTTAAAAATAAAATGCAGCAATGCCAGGACTATATTTGCAGCTAAAATTGCATAAATTACTTTTCTTGTTTTTAAGGCATCCTCCCTTATATATACCAATAAAATCGCAAAAAGACTACCCGTAAACATAACCATAGAACCGGGCGAAACCATAACATTGGGAACAACTTCAATGTAAATTGTTGAGACCAGAAATACCTGCATATATTGAAAAACACCTAAAGCGGTAAACAACAATGAAAGTCCCAAATAGCTTCTAAGTCGAAATAAGAATAACAGTACGGAACCTACTATTAAACACTGAATAAATAAAATTAATATTTGAGTTAAAGCAATTTCGGTCATAAAAAATCAAAACTAATTTCTTGCACAGTTAATAAGAATATTCGCCTTTAAAATACACAAATAACTCTACATTTTAATTTTTAATGTAAAATTTATCCCGATTAAACGAAAAATGAATACAAATCATTAAAAATATTGATCATTTAAAAACGCAGATGGTTTAATTATTGA
>CBDUIO010000237.1:0-3509 GCA_965367355.1 uncultured Flavobacteriaceae bacterium | reverse complement strand
TCTGATTTTTTTCCTGATATGCCAGATTGGAAATTTTTCCCGAGAAGACGAAATACTTAGCCTCTGAACTAGTGACCTTATGCTTAAGCATCAACTTAGCTTTTTTTTGTTTTAGAATATCTGGATCAAATTTTTTCTTGGATAACTTTATTTTTAATAAATCTCTGTTAATAATCATTTCACACAGATTACTAAGCACAAAATCGTGATGATATTGCCAGTCCTTCATTGCAGAAATAATGTCATTATCATCGAGCCTGGAGAACTCTTTTAAAACATTCAGATCAAAATTTTCAGCGTTAATACTATTTTTTAAAAAGAATTTTAAGGCTTCACTACAATTTAAATTCTCACCTTTTGAAATCAGTTCTTTTGCTCTTCTCAATACGCGAATTAATAGCTGCTCTGCTACCAGGCTAGTCTTATGCAAATATACCTGCCAATACATCAACCGTCTTGCCACTAAAAACTTTTCAACACTATAGATCCCTTTTTCCTCAACAACAAGATTATTATCGGCCACATTTAGCATGGTAATGATGCGTTCACTGTTAATATTACCTTCCGCTGCTCCGGAATAAAAACTATCTCGCTTCAAATAATCGGTTCTATCCATATCCAACTGACTTGAAATTAGCTGACACATGAATTTTCTTTCATACTCACCTTTAAACATTTTAATGGCAAGCGTTAAATTTGAGTTAAAGTTTTTATTCAGCTCTTCCATAAATAACAATGAAATAGCCTCATGTGAAACACCTTTTACCAAACTATTTTCAACAGCATGACTAAAGGGTCCATGACCAATATCATGTAATAAAATGGCCATATATAAGGCGTTCTCTTCTTCTTCATTAATGGCAACTCCTTTATACCTAAGCACTCTTACGGCTTTTTGCATTAAATACATGCTTCCAATGGCATGTTGAAATCTTGTGTGATGTGCACCGGGATAAACCAAATAGGACAATCCCATTTGAGTAATTCTTCTTAACCTTTGAAAATATTTATGCTCTATTAAATCGAAAATTAACGAATTTGGAATAGTAATAAATCCGTAAATTGGGTCGTTAAATACTTTAAGTTTGTTATTTGCCTGCAAACGGTTGACTTTTACATATTAATACTAAACAAATATACATGAACAATATAAATATTCTTTGGGTTGATGATGAAATCGATCTGCTTAAACCACATATTCTGTTTCTTGAACAAAAGAATTATAAAGTCACAACTTGCCAAAGTGGATTAGAAGCACTGGAAGCCATTGATGAAAAGAATTTTGATGTCGTTTTTTTAGATGAAAACATGCCTGGTCTTACTGGAATTGAGACCTTGAGTGAAATTAAGGAAAAAAGAGCCAATGTTCCTGTGATCATGATCACGAAAAGTGAAGAGGAATACATTATGGAGGAGGCTATAGGAAGCAAAATAGCTGACTATTTGATAAAACCGGTTAACCCGAATCAAATATTACTAAGCCTCAAGAAGAATTTGGACCATTCCAGATTGGTTACAGAAAAAACAACATCCAATTACCAGCAGGAATTCAGGAAAATTGCAATGGATTTGTCCATGGTAAATTCTTATGAAGAATGGGTTGAACTATATCAAAAACTACTGTATTGGGAAATTCAACTGGAAGATATTGATGATCAAAGCATGATCGAAATTTTAGAATCTCAAAAAAGCGAGGCAAATCTGCAATTCGGCAAATTTATTGATAAAAATTATGAATCCTGGTTTGATAACAGTGGCGATGGACCACTGCTTTCACATCAATTATTTAAACAAAATATATTGCCTGAATTAGGTAAAGATCAACCAACTTTATTAATTGTAGTAGACAATTTGAGATATGATCAATGGAAAGCCATGGAACCTATTGTTTCCAATTATTATAAAAAAGAAAGTGAGGAGGCCTTTTTTAGTATTTTACCAACGGCAACTCAATATGCGAGAAATGCGATTTTCTCAGGTTTAATGCCTGGTGATATGGAAAAGAAACATCCTGAGTATTGGAAAAATGACACCGATGAAGGCGGAAAAAATCTTCATGAAGACGATTTTTTAAGAGCTCAACTTAAACGATTGGGCCAAGGTCATTTAAGATACGAATATCACAAAATAACCAATATTTCTTCCGGTAAGAAATTGGCCGATAATTTCAATTCTCAAAAAAATAATGACTTAACTGTGGTTGTTTATAATTTCGTCGATATGCTATCACATTCGAAGACCGAAATGGATGTCGTTAAAGAACTGGCATCAAATGATAAAGCATACAGGTCATTAACCATAAGTTGGTTCAAGAACTCTCCCCTATTATCTATTATTCAAAAGGCTCAGCAACTAGGTTTTAAATTGATCATTACTACAGACCATGGCACCATTAATGTAAAAAACCCGTCAAAAGTAGTTGGCGACAAAGACACAAGTTTAAATCTTCGATATAAAACCGGCAGAAGCTTAACATATAATGATAAGGATGTATATGCTGTTAAAGATCCGAAGGCCATTCATTTGCCTGCGATAAACATGAGCAACTCTTTTATTTTCGCCAAAGGTGATCTGTTTTTCGCTTATCCTAATAACTACAATCATTATGTAAGTTATTACCGGAATACATATCAACATGGAGGTGTTTCTTTGGAAGAAATGATCATCCCGTTTTCTGTTTTGACTCCACGATAAATATCTGTAAATGGTAAATTTATTCGATGAAATACATATTTTCTTGGTTTTATCGGAATTTTATTAGTAATATTGTATTAGAAACATTTTAGTTTTAACCCTAATTCTAGATGAATAAAAACTTCAATATTACCGACATTAATTCAATAGCAAAGGAAATATTACAGTCTGTAAATTCCAGGACTATTTTGTTTTATGGTGAAATGGGTGTTGGTAAAACTACTCTTATCAGTGAGATTGTTAAGGAATTGGGATATACTCATGACGTATCGAGCCCTACTTTTTCAATTGTAAATGAATACGAAGTTAACGACGGATTAGTATATCATTTTGATTTTTTCAGAATAAAAAATGAAGAAGAGGTATATGATATAGGATTTGAAGATTATTTAGATTCTGACCATTGGATTTTTATTGAATGGCCGGAAAAAATCAGTTCATTAATTCCTGATCATGTCAATGAAATTCATCTTGAAAAAGAAGGTGAAACCAGTAGAAAAATAGAGTTAAAAACATTAATAAATAAATAAGTAAACATCAATTTTTATACTTACTTTAAAACCGTAATTTATTTGTAAGTATAATCTTAACCTTATGGTAGATAATCGATAAAAAAAGATTATAATCGTAATAAAAGGTAGTTAATCGATTTTTTAGTGTCAGTTATGTGACTTGAGATACATTAGAGACAATTAATTAATTAAATCCCTTGAATTATGAAAACAAAAAAGATCTTTTTCGCATTAGCGACGATTGGATTGTTGATGTTTGCGTCTTGTACACCTAACAGTATTAGCGATGACGGACCACAACAA
>CBDUIO010000236.1:0-3534 GCA_965367355.1 uncultured Flavobacteriaceae bacterium | reverse complement strand
GCCTGGGATAAAGTAAGAGTAGATCCTGTATTAAAATTTATGGTGGTTGCCATTACCGGTTATGGTATGGCGACATTTGAAGGACCTATGCTTTCTCTTAAAAATGTGAATGCAATAGCTCACTTCACAGATTGGATCATAGCACATGTTCACGTTGGTGCATTAGCATGGAATGGTTTTCTTGCATTTGGTATGATATACTGGTTAGTTCCAAGACTTTTTAAAACAAAATTACATTCTGTGGGATTAGCCAATTTACATTTCTGGATTGGCACATTGGGCATTATCATGTATGCATTACCAATGTATGTTGCCGGTTTTACACAAGCTAGTATGTGGAAACAATTCAATCCTGATGGAACTCTGGTATATGGAAACTTCTTGGAGACCGTCTCTGAGATCATTCCTATGTATTGGATGCGAGCAATTGGAGGCACTTTATATTTAACAGGAACTCTTATACTTGTTTATAATGTTATTGTTACAATTCGCAAAGGAAGTGCTGTTGAAGATGAATTAGCTGAAGCGCCTGCATTGCAACGAATTTCTAAACACAGATTAGCAGGTGAGGGATGGCATACAGTGCTTGAACGTAAACCAATAAAATTGACAATTTATTCCTTAATAGCTATATCAATTGGTGGTATTGTACAAATTGTACCAACAATAATGGTAAAATCCAATATACCTACTATTTCTAGCGTAAAACCATATACTCCGCTTGAGTTGGAAGGACGAGATATTTATATTAGAGAGGGATGTAATAACTGCCATTCCCAAATGATTCGACCATTCAGAAGTGAAGTTGAACGTTATGGTGAATATTCCAAAGCGGGAGAATATGTTTATGATCATCCTTTCCTTTGGGGAAGTAAACGTACCGGTCCTGATCTTCATAGAATTGGCGGAAAATACTCAGATAATTGGCATTTGAATCATTTCTATGATCCTCAAAGTACCTCATCAGGCTCAATTATGCCACGTTATCCATGGTTAATTGAAAATGAATTGGACAAGTCTGATACCGAAGCAAAAATGAGAATTATGGTCAAATTAGGAGTTCCTTATACAGATGATGATATAACAAATGCACAGATTAATTTGCTGGCTCAAGGGACAACTATTGAAATGAATCTATACAATGATCCTGATTTCGCAAGCGCCTATGAAAACAATAAGACATATGCAGCTGAAAATGGTGAAGAATTTATTGAAATGAGAAATAGAGAAATAGTAGCTATTATTGCCTATTTGCAGAGACTGGGAACGGATATTAAAACAATGGATGTAGAAAAAACAACCGCTCAAAAATAATATTGTTATGATGAAATTTGTAAAAAACTATATGGAAACTTTGGATGGCGTTGAAATCTATCCTATTATATCCTTACTAATATTCTTTTTATTTTTTGCAGGTCTTTTTTGGTGGGTTTTTACTGCCAAGCAAGAATACATAGATCAAGTGAGTAATTTACCTTTAGACAACCAAAATCAAGATAATTTATTATGAGAAATTCAATTCCATCTTACATAAGAGTCCCAGTTATATTTTTTATAATTTTTGGTCTCGTAGAATATTTCATTGACTCAGGAGAACAACCTGCTTTTATTACGTATCCGGCAGTTATATTGTTTTTACTTTTAGTGCTTTTGCTGTTAATAGGTATTGAAGCAATAATTGGGGCTCTGGAAAATGTCATGCTTCAAAGCCTGGACGAAAAAGCAAAAGCAAGATTCTTGCAAGAGAAAAAGGGATCAAACTGGATAATGAATACTTACAAAAAACTGGTCGGATCCAAGCCTATTGAAGAAGAAGGTGAAATTATTTTAGATCATAACTATGATGGTATAAAAGAGTTAGATAATTCTTTACCACCATGGTGGTTGTATTCCTTTTATGCTTCAATAATTTTTGCTGCAGTTTATTTAGTAAGATATCACATATTTGAAGGACCAGATCAAGCAACAGAGTTTGAGCAAGAAATGGTCGCGGCAAATTTAGCAATTGAAGAATACAAAAAAACAGCTAAAGATCTTGTAGATATTAATACAGTAACCGTGCTTACTGATGCTTCAGATTTAAGTGCCGGTAAAAATATTTTTGAAACGAATTGTGTGGCTTGTCATATGTCAGATGGTGGTGGAGGAATTGGGCCTAACCTTACTGATGAGAATTGGATCCTTGGAGGAGGAATAAAAAATGTATTTAAAACCATTCTTGAAGGTGGTAGAGATGGTAAAGGAATGATATCCTGGAAAGCAACTCTAAAACCCTTAGAAATGGCACAAGTAGCCAGTTATGTTTTAACATTTCAGGGTACGACACCTGCTAATCCAAAAGCTCCCGAAGGCGAAATTTGGATAGATCCAGAAAAGCAACAACCAGCCGATGATTCAACTCAACCTGAATCCAACGAAACTGTAACAGACAGTACTTCTGTGGCTATGAATTAAATATTTTAAATACTAAACTTTGGAAACACCTTCAAATGAATCGTTTCGTGATTCGATTGGTACAATAGACAAAGAAGGTAAAAGGGCTTGGGTATTTCCAAAAAAACCAAGTGGCAAATTTTATAAGTACAGAAAGTTAGTGAGCTATGTTTTACTGATTTTTTTGTTGCTCTCCCCTTTTATTAAATTAAACGGAAATCAATTTTTATTGTTTAACGTTCTTGAAAGGCGATTTAATATTTTTGGATATCCATTTTGGCCTCAAGACTTTCATTTGTTTGTTATATCAATGATCATTGGGGTCATTTTCATAACACTATTTACCGTAGTTTTTGGCAGGATCTTTTGTGGCTGGATTTGTCCTCAGACAATTTTCATGGAAATGGTTTTCAGAAGAATTGAATTCTGGATAGATGGGGACAGGCCTAAACAAATGAAGTTGGATAGGCAGGCATGGAACAGCGAAAAAATTGTTAAACGATCTTTAAAATGGTCCGTTTTTTTAATTATTTCATTTTTGATTTCTAATGTGTTTTTAGCCTATCTCATTGGAAGTGAAAAATTAATTCAATACATAACCGAAGGTCCACAACAACATTTAGGAACCTTGTTTCCTTTGATAATATTCACAGGTGTTTTCTTCTTTATTTTTAATTCATTCAGAGAGCAAGTATGCATCATAGCTTGTCCTTATGGAAGATTGCAAGGTGTACTGCTGGATACAAAATCGATAGTTGTAGCCTATGACCATAAACGTGGAGAAGGCATTAAAGGAAGAAAGAAATGGCGTAAAGACGAGAATAGAGAAGAATTGGGATACGGTGATTGTATTGATTGCAAACAATGTGTTCATGTTTGTCCTACCAACATTGATATAAGAAATGGCACACAATTAGAATGCATTAACTGCACGGCTTGTATAGATGAGTGCGATGATATTATGGAAAAGGTAGGCTTACCTAAAGGATTGATTAGATACGCAAGTGAAGATAATATTATTAAGAAAGAGCCTTTTAAACTTACAGCAAGAATAATTGGCTATATTGCAGTATTGACCATTTTAATAGGGGTGTTAATTGG
>CBDUIO010000235.1:0-3536 GCA_965367355.1 uncultured Flavobacteriaceae bacterium | reverse complement strand
TTATTACTGTTGAAGATTTTCTAAGACTGAAAAAATAATTATTATAAAAATAAGTTTTCTAATTAGACTTAATTATTGAAGCCCTGCAGAAGCAGGGCTTTTTTATTTAGTTATAACCAGTTTTTTTATATAACTTTAAATATATCTCCCAAGAAAAGAAACACAAGTACCCAAATCAGGAAGCCGTTTACTAAAAATGGCATCTATTCTTTTGGCTATTGTCGGTCTTCATTGGTAACAGGAAACGGTTTTGTGGCTTCGCCCGTGTACACCGAGATATGAGGGAATGGTATCTCAATGCCTTCCTCTCTGAACCTTTCGGTGATCTGTTGAAAAATAGAATTCCTGACCTGCAGATAATTGGTTTTCTCAAACCAAACGCCAAAAATGAAGTCAATGCTGCTCGTATTAAAAGTATTGGACAGGACCAGTGGCTCCGGTTCATCCAGGCATAAGGGGTTTTTATGGGCAATGGACCTTAAAAGCTCTGTCACCTTTTTCAGGTCTTCTTTATAAGCAACACCAATGGTGATGTCCATCCTCCTTATGGGGAACTTCGTGATGTTCACCACCTCCGTAGAAATGATGGTCTGGTTAGGAATACGTATAAGCAAGTTATCAAGGGTCCTGAGCTTAATGGATAAAAGGTCAATGGCATATACCACACCTTGCTTATCGCCTACTCGTATTAGATCGCCAATCTCAAACGGTTTTTCTGAGATCAGGAATAAGCCGCTAACAATGTTCCCAATACTGGTCTGCGAGGCAATACCAAGTATAATCCCTAAAACACCTGCTGCTCCCAGCATGGTATGAAAGACGTTCTTTAACTCTAAAATATTGATTATGGTGAATACAATAACGACAACGCCGGTGTAAATAATGCCCTTCGTGATCAGCATTTTAGATTGTGGACTCGCTTTTTTAAAGAGAACCCTTTTGGTAAGAATAACCAGGATCTGTATGATGACGTAGCCTAATACCAGGGTCAAAGCAATTTGCTTGAACATGCTTATGGCTTCCGGACTGATGTTAAAATTAAAAGGCATGTCTGTTACTCGGTTAAGGATTTAATAAAATGAAAACTTTTTGAAAACACATTGGTCGATTTACTGCTTCTGGCATTAGCGATCTGAACCGCATTTTTAATAAATGATGGTGGCTGATTGACATACTGCACATCGCTGAACTCGCTTTCGCCCTTAAATTTGATCTTTACTTCATTAGACCACAGTTCTTTTTTATCCTTGTAAATAGTCAGGTATTCTCCGCTCAGCAAAAACCGTTGCACATCCAGTGTCATACTTGAATCGTTGATCAGCCTCACCGGACAAATGATATTATGACCCGCATGTTTATGTTTTTCGAAAGCTGTTGAAATGTCCAGTGGCAGACTGTAAGCCAGGGTGCCATCATCAAATTCGCCAAACCAGGTGGAGGACAATTCCTGGCTACTGCATTCAAATATCAGATTTTCGCTTTTATTGGTCTCAGAATAAAACTGAATGTAAAGCGGCACTTCAATAAACAGCAACACTTCTTTTTCGGGCAGTACTTTTAAAGCCGTTTTTGGTTTAACAACAATGGGCCGATCCGGAAATGCCGGTAAGCTAAGTACGGTATTGCCTGTATCGCCTATAAAAGTGAGCCATTCAGCATTGACGGGAGGACTCGCTTGCTCGCCACAGATCAAGTCTTTTGCCGTCTCCTGCAGATCCTGTAAAGAAAACAACCATTCCTTGTTTCGCTTTTGCAAATAGATTTCCTTAAAGCCCAGTTTCCAGTAATAGGTACTTCCTTGTTCGATTAAAATTTTTGACCACATCCTTGCTCTTAATTATTAAATAAATATACTGGAAACTTTGCAAATGGATCATAGCATTTCACATTCTTTACTATTGAAATATTAATTATTACCGATAATGAATTCTTTTTTATGACGGAATAAAGATCCTGCAGCCTTTTAGGCGTTCTTTTTTTTGAACAGATAATTTAAATCATAAAATAGTAGACTATTTCTAACTTAATTACTTGCTACAATCATATATTTGTTTTTTTAGTTTTGAAAAGCGTACAATTAATAACGCTGATCTGCTGAGCTAACAGATTAAAAACAGTTGAATAAACAAGTTACCAATAAATCAAAACAGATAAATAGCTTTAAGGTAGTTAACAAAAAAACAAAATAACAGACATGAAGAAATACAGCTTATTATTCGTAGCATTATTCGCATTAACCCTGATCACTCAGGCCCAGGATGACAAATACCTGTGGTTAGAAGCCGTTGATGACCAAAAAGCATTGGAATTTGTCGAAGGTCTGAACAAAGGGACTATGGAAGAACTTAGTACCCAAAAAGACTATCAGGATATTTACGATAAGAGTTTAGAAATTTATAATTCTACTGAGCGAATCGCATACCCGACTATTCGGGGAAACTACGTTTATAATTTCTGGAAAGACGAAGATCATGTCAGAGGCATTTGGCGAAGAAGTTTGTTAGAAAGCTATACAAGTGGCAACCCTGTCTGGGAAACGCTTCTTGATATAGATGAGCTTTCTAAAAAAGATGATATTAAATGGGTCTACAAAGGAAGCAGTGGTCTGTACCCGGATTACAATCGGTTTTTGGTCCAACTGTCAAAAGGTGGTGGCGATGCAGTTGTTACCAAGGAGTTTGATGCCGACAAAAAGCAGTTTATAGAAGACGGATTTTTTATTGATGAAGCAAAAGGTTCTGCCAGTTATGTAGATAAAAACACCTTGATCGTATCTTCTGATTTTGGTGCGGGAACCATGACAACATCCGGTTATCCAAGTCAGGTAAAACTTTGGAAACGAGGATCATTACTACAAGACGCTGAACTCATTTTTAAAGGAGATTCTACCGATGTAGGAACCTGGGGCTGGGTTTTACGTGATGGCGCTAAAGCTTATACCTTTATTAACCAGTTGCCTACCTTTTTTACAAGCCAATCTGTAGTCTGGATCAATAATAAAGCCATCACTTTAGACATTCCTGAAGATGCCAGACCAAGTGGTATTTTAAACGATCAATTGATCATTCAATTAAAATCAGATTGGACTGTTAACCCCATAACCTATAAAACCGGAACCCTTTTAAGTCTTAATTTTACCGAATTGTTAAAAGGGATTAAGAACATTCAAGTGATCGTTGAACCCGATGAGTTTTCAAGCATTTCAGAGGTTTCAACCACCAAAAACAAGTTGCTCATCAGTATGCTTAACAATGTGACCAGTGAGTTATACATCTATTCCTTCAGCAACGGAAAATGGACCAGTGAAAAAGTAAACACACCCGATTATGGAACTATTTCCATCGCTGCTACCAATGATCTTTCAGATAAGTATTTCTTTGATTTTACAAACTTTATAACACCAACCACCTTGTATGCGGCTGATGCTAACACCAATACGTTTCAAGCCTACAAATCATTACCCGCGTTTTTTGATGCAAGCAGCTACGAAGTAAATCAGTACAAAGCAAGATCAAAAGACGGCACCATGGTTCCTT
>CBDUIO010000234.1:0-3619 GCA_965367355.1 uncultured Flavobacteriaceae bacterium | reverse complement strand
AGTGGCATCGCCTGTCATTTTGCAAATATTGGAGTCGAAGTATTACTGCTTGACATTGTACCAAGAGAGCTAACTGAAACCGAAAAATCTAAAGGATTAACCCTTGAAGATAAAACTGTTAGAAATCGCTTGGTTAACGATTCATTGAACACAGCTTTAAAATCTAAGCCATCTCCTATCTATCATCAGAAATTTGCTGATAGAATTAAAACCGGCAATTTAGAAGATGACATTTCTAAAGTAAAGGATGCAGATTGGATAATTGAAGTGGTTGTTGAGCGCCTCGATATTAAAAAGAAGGTTTTTGAGAATCTGGATAAACACAGAACTCCGGGTACCTTAATCACCTCAAACACTTCCGGTATACCTATAAAATTCATGAGCGAAGGTCGTAGTGAAGATTTCCAGAAGCATTTCTGTGGAACGCACTTTTTTAATCCGGCTAGATACTTAAAATTATTCGAAATTATTCCCGGACCTAAAACATCTAAAGATGTACTTGCTTTCCTTAATGGATACGGTGAGCAATTCCTTGGAAAAACTTCAGTCGTTGCCAAAGATACACCGGCTTTTATTGGAAACAGAATTGGGATCTTCGGAATTCAATCCTTGTTCCATCAGGTAAAGGAATTAGGATTAACTATAGAAGAAGTCGATAAATTAACAGGTCCGGTTATTGGTCGTCCAAAATCTGCAACTTTCAGAACTGTTGATGTCGTAGGATTAGATACGCTTGTTCATGTTGCCAACGGCATATATGACAATTGTCCGGATGATGAAGCTCATGAGCTTTTCAAACTACCTGATTTCATCAATACAATGATGGAAAATAAATGGTTAGGAAGTAAAACTGGGCAAGGATTCTATAAAAAAGTAAAAGGTGATAATGGTAAGAGTGAAATCTTATCTCTTGACCTTGATACCCTAGAATATCGCTCAAAAAAGAGAGCGAATTTCGCAACTTTAGAACTAACAAAAACTATAGATAAAGTAGTTGACCGTTTTAAAGTATTAGCTTCCGGAAAAGATAAAGCGGGTGAATTCTATAGAAAGAACTTCGCAGCTATGTTCCAATATGTTTCAAACAGAATTCCAGAAATTACAGACGAATTATATAAAATTGATGATGCGATGAAAGCCGGATTTGGCTGGGAGCATGGTCCTTTTCAAATTTGGGATGCTATTGGAGTTGAAAAGGGAATAGAAATTATGAAAGCCGAAGGCAAAAAACCTGCAGCTTGGGTAAATGACATGTTGGCTTCTGGAAGTTCGTCCTTTTATACAGTAAAAGATGGAGCAACCTATTTTTATGATATTCCAACAAAAAAACAAACTAAAATACCTGGTCAGGACGCATTCATTATTCTTGATAATATCAGAAAATCAAATGAAGTTTTCAAGAATTCAGGCGTTGTAATTGAAGATTTAGGTGATGGAATATTGAACTGCGAATTCCAATCTAAAATGAACACCATTGGTGGTGATGTTTTGGCTGGCTTGAACAAAGCGGTTGATCTAGCTGAAAAGGATTTTGAAGGTCTAGTAATAGGAAACCAAGGAGCTAATTTTTCTGTTGGTGCTAATATTGGTATGATTTTCATGATGGCTGTAGAGCAGGAATATGACGAATTGAATATGGCTATTAAATATTTCCAGGATACCATGATGCGAATGCGCTACTCCTCTATTCCAACTGTAGCTGCACCACATGGAATGACTCTTGGTGGTGGCTGTGAGTTATCCTTGCACGCAGATAAAGTAGTTGCAGCTGCAGAAACTTACATTGGTTTGGTTGAATTCGGTGTAGGTGTGATTCCCGGTGGAGGTGGCTCTAAAGAAATGGCATTAAGAGCTTCTGACACTTTCAAAAAAGGAGATGTGGAATTAAATACTTTGCAAGATTATTTCTTAACCATTGGTATGGCTAAAGTAGCAACATCTGCTTATGAAGCCTTTGATATGGGAGTTTTACAACAAGGAAAGGATTTAGTTGTTGTTAACAAGGACAGACAGATAGCGACTGCTAAAGCACATGCCAAATTAATGGCCGAAACGGGCTATACTCAACCTATTAAACGCAATGATGTTAAAGTACTTGGTAAGCAAGCTTTGGGAATGTTCTTGGTTGGAACAGACTCCATGGAAGCCGCGAACTATATAAGTGAACACGACCATAAAATAGCGAATAAATTAGCTTATGTAATGGCTGGAGGTGATTTGTCGGAACCTACATTAGTGAGTGAACAATACCTCCTCGACTTGGAGCGTGAGGCATTCTTAAGTTTATGTACTGAACGAAAGACCTTAGAACGTATTCAACACATGTTAAAAACAGGAAAACCATTGAGGAATTAGAACAAAGAAACAAGACACAAGAACCAAGGTATCTTGACTCTTGATTCTTGAATCAAAAAATCTATAAATAAAGATGAAGCAAGCATATATAGTAAAAGCGTATAGAACGGCCGTTGGAAAAGCACCTAAAGGTGTATTTCGATTTACAAGAACTGATGAATTGGCGGCTGAAACCATTCAACATATGATGAAGGAGTTACCTCAATTGGATAAAACTCGAATTGACGATGTCATTGTAGGTAATGCCATGCCGGAAGGTTCTCAAGGATTGAATATGGCACGTCTGATCTCTTTGATGGGATTGAATATTGTTGATGTTCCCGGAGTTACAGTAAACCGCTTTTGTTCTTCAGGAGTAGAAACAATTGCGATAGCAGCAGCTAAAATTCAGGCCGGAATGGCCGATTGTATTATAGCCGGAGGAGCAGAAAGCATGAGTTCTGTACCAATGACAGGTTTCAAACCAGAATTGAATTATGATCTCATAAATTCAGGTCATGAAGACTATTACTGGGGAATGGGAAATACTGCCGAAGCAGTAGCAAATCAATTTAAAGTTTCTCGTGAAGATCAGGATGAATTCGCTTACAATTCACATATGAAAGCCTTGAAAGCTCAGGCAGAGAATCGTTTTAAAGATCAAATTGTGCCTATCAATGTAGATCAAAATTATATTGATTCAAATGGAAAGAAAGCAACAAAATCATATACAGTAACAAAGGATGAAGGTCCACGTGCAGGAACAAGTTTAGAGGCATTGGCTAAGTTGCGTCCTGTGTTTGCCGCCAATGGAAGTGTTACGGCAGGAAACTCATCTCAAATGAGTGATGGCGCCGCATTTGTAATGGTAATGAGTGAAGACATGGTAAAAGAACTTAATCTGGAACCAATTGCAAGACTGGTAAATTACGCAGCTGCAGGGGTCGAGCCCAGAATTATGGGAATTGGACCAGTAAAAGCAATCCCAAAAGCATTAAAATTAGCAGGTTTAAAACAGGAAGATCTTGAACTTATAGAATTGAACGAAGCATTCGCCTCTCAGTCATTAGCTGTTATCAGAGAATTAAATTTAAACCCTGAGATCATAAACGTGAATGGTGGTGCGATAGCCCTAGGTCATCCTCTTGGATGTACTGGAGCAAAATTATCCGTACAATTATTTGATGAAATGCGAAAACGTAATATGAAAGGTAAATATGGCGCTGTAACCATGTGTGTTGGAACAGGGCAAGGTGCTTGTGGAATATTCGAATTTCTTAATTAA
>CBDUIO010000233.1:0-3639 GCA_965367355.1 uncultured Flavobacteriaceae bacterium | reverse complement strand
CCAATATGGGCTGAATTTTGGTTTTGTCGGTTTATTATTATCGTTTGCCATTAATGTTTTTTTAGTAACTGGTTTCTATTTCTGTTGTTTTTGCATCTCCCCAAAGGCTTTCAATATTATAATATTCCCTTGCATGTTTTTGAAATACATGAATAACAACATTAACATAATCTAATAAAACCCACTCTGCATTATTACTTCCTTCAACATGCCAGGGTTTATCCTTTATTTCTTTGCTAACTTTTTTTTGAATGGAATTTACAATTGCGTTTACTTGTGTGTTTGAAGTGCCATCACAAATTATAAAATAGTCGCAAACCATATTTTCTATTTCTCTTAAATCTAAAATACTTATATTTTGTCCTTTTACATCTTCTATTCCATTAATTACAGAGGCGATTAGTTGGTCTGCGGTAGATAAGTTTCTCGTCATTAAATTTTTTTAATTTTGTGCAAAGTTAAAATTTTTTAGTTCTCTATTATTTAAAAGTTTCTTAAGATTGTTATAAATCTTCATTATGCATATAATCAAACTTAGTGCCACCGATTCAACCAACACTTACCTTAGAAATTTGTGTAATGAAGAAAACCTTAAGGATTATACAGTAATAGTTACAAATCAACAAACCAAAGGGAGAGGACAGATGGGCTCAGTTTGGGAGTCTGAAGCCAATAAGAACCTTATTTTTAGCGTATTTAAGGACTTGTCAGAGTTTAGAATAGAACACTCATTTTATCTAAGTATGATAGTTTCTTTATCAATTCTTGATGCTTTAAAACTAATGGGAATTCACGGTTTATGGATCAAGTGGCCTAACGACATTTTGTCAGACAATAAAAAGATCTGTGGAATATTGATAGAAAATGTTGTAAAGAATAATAAATTGAATTCTGCTATAATAGGAATTGGCTTAAATGTTAACCAATTGGAATTTAATAATTTGCCAAATGCGGCTTCCCTTAAGTCTGTAACCGGAATAAATTACAATCTGGATGAGTTGCTAATTAATATTTTAGGGTCACTAACATTAAAATTCGATCAATATAAAAAAGGTGAATTTGTAGAGTTCAAACAAAAATATGAAGAAGTCCTGTACCGCATTAATAAACCATCCACCTTTCAGGATAAAAAGGGGAAGTTATTTCAAGGGATAATTCAGGGAGTGACCAATTCTGGAAAACTATGTATCCTGTTAGAAGAGAATGTCATTGAAGCGTTTGATCACAAGGAAGCAATCCTTAAATTTTAAACAGCCTTAGGCAAATTGATCGCCAGTGTTTCTATGAATTTATTAATGGGTCCCTTGATCATCATAGCCATCATTGGGTTGAAATCGCCATTAAACAATAATTGAACTTCGCATTTTTGATCTTCAAGCTCAACAATATTACCAATGAGTGAAAAATCTATTTTGCCACCGGCAGCTCCTAATACAATTTTATTTGGTGCATCCATTTCTTTCTTTTTAAGAACGATTTCAGGCATTCCTTTTAAAGCAAATAAAAATTTATCATCATCTAACACTTCAAATTTGCTAATGTTTTCCGGCATAAGGGATTCGAAATTTTTGACATCGCTTAAAAAATCAAATAATTCTTGTTGCGATTTTTCCACTGTAACTTTAGGTGATTCTAGGTTCATGTAACTTCAATTTATTTATGGGATTCAATTTGCGTGCCATTTTGATGGATTATCATTCCAATTTGAAAGCACTTGTAATTCATCTCTTGATATATAATTTGTTTCCAAGGCCTGTTCTAATAAACTGGCATAATTGCTTAAGGTATGCAATATGACATTATGCTTTTTAAAATTTTCTTCAGATGTTTTAAAGCCATATGTAAAAATAGCTACCATGCCTTTTACATTTAAATTTTCCTCTTTAAGGGCATTTACTGCATTCAAGCTACTTTTTCCTGTACTTATCAAATCTTCAACCACGACAACATTTTGGCCACTTTCAAAAAAACCTTCAATTTGGTTCTGTCGACCATGTTGTTTGGCTTCGGGGCGAACATAAATAAAAGGAAGTCCTAAATATTCGGCAACTAAAATACCTATTCCTATAGCTCCCGTTGCAACACCTGCTATAATATCGGGTTTTCCATATTCCTTTTCAATGAATTTTCCTATTTGCTCCCTAATGTAATTTCTTATTAAAGGATAAGACAATACAATTCTATTATCACAGTAGATTGGTGATTTCCAACCCGAAACCCAAGTAAACGGTTCTTTTGGCTGTAATTTTATGGCATGAATCTGTAATAATAATTCAGCTGTTTTTCTCGCAGTATCTTTGTTAAAAATCATTGGGCTAAATTACATAAAATTAAATTTAATTAGTTTTTAAAGTCCACATATTATGAACAAAAATTTAATATTTTAGCCCAGGCAAAATTTGATAATGTATAAAGTATTTGTTAATAATAAACCAATTATTTTAACAACCAAAGTTGAAAAGGAAACAAACTTTAAAAACTATTTGTTAAAAACGGTTCATATTGGTAAGGTGATAAAGGATCTAAAGGATACAAAATTAGAATCGGCTCGGCTAATAGATAGTGACGAAAACAAATTGCTTAAAAATTTTTTAAAATTACTGCCAAATGCTATTGCCGGAGGAGGCAAAGTATATAACGACAAAGGGGAAGTACTTTTTATATACAGAAATGATAAATGGGATTTGCCTAAAGGAGGAGCGGAGCGCAAAGAAACCATAGATCAGGCAGCAATAAGGGAGGTTGAAGAAGAAACAGGAGTAACCGGTTTAAGCATTATAAAACCACTTGAAATGACATACCATATTTTCAAGCGTAATGGTAAGCATAAAATAAAAGTCACTTACTGGTTTGAAATGAAAACCAATTATAAAGGGGAACTCATTCCACAGGAAAAGGAAGGCATTACAAAGGTAGAATGGCTAACAAAAAAGCAAATAGATGTTGCCATGAATAATTCCTATGCAAATATTAAATTGTTGGTTTAGTCAAGCTGAGATAATCGTTAAAGTTTTTTTAAAGTTGTTAATTATTAGTTAATTCTGATGAGAAAAACTTTGTAATTAAATAATATTGTTTAAATTTTAGAAATAAACATTAAACAAAAAGTTATGAAAGTAAAACTACTTCACTCAAAAACCAGCCCCTTTCAAAACTTATTATTGTTGATTATTCTTTTGCTATCGGTCAATTTTACCAATGCTACAGTTAGTAATTGTGGAGAGATCGAGAGTATTGAATTTTCAAACGGAGATTCAAATTTAAACATTATTGATGGCGAATCTTATTACCTTGGAGATCTGCCAAGTAATTTTTACATTAATACAAATGTCTCCGGCAATATCCAAAGTGTTCGCTACGTTGTGAAAAATCTGGATACAGATCAACAATTTTCTATTGTTGAGAATTATGAACCTTACACTTTCCCTGCAGGAAATGCTGCATGGAATTTAGGAGAAGGTACATATAGAATAAAGGTCAGAGTGTACAAGTACAATTATGGTTTAGGTTCTTCTTGTGATAAAAGAAACCTGACCATTACATTGACAAACGAATGTGCAGCAAATGCTGGTACTTTAACAGCTGATGCAACACCGGTAAGTTTGATAGATGGTTCAGCGGTGATCTCAGCGACACCAA
>CBDUIO010000232.1:0-3688 GCA_965367355.1 uncultured Flavobacteriaceae bacterium | reverse complement strand
CCGCAACAAATAATGACATATTTTGGAACAGGTTACATGACCAATAAAGAATGTGACATTGCCTATAACGCCACTCAAATGGCGCTTCAGTGGGATGCACTTGCGACTGCAGATACCCGAAATATGATTGCAAACCAGGAGATCATTCAACAAAAACCCTATGGCGCAACCTGGATTAACTACACACGTTGTCATGATGATATAGGATTAAGTTTTGATGATCGCTATCTTGAACAATTAGGATATACGCCTTTTTTGCATAGAGAATATCTTAAGAATTATTATGCCGGACTAATAGAAACAAGCCCATCTAAAGGTGAATTATTTGCTGTAAATCCAATAACTAGCGATGCTCGAATTTCCGGATCTTTGGCTTCATTATGCGGTCTGGAAAAAGCCGTTGAAACAAAAGACAATACAGCCATTAAAACATCTCTTGACAAAATCCTGCTTATGCAGGCCAACAGTATATTTCTGGGCGGAATTCCGATGATCTTCTATGGCGATGAAACAGGGTATACGAATGATTATTCATACATGAATGAACCCGGAAAAAGCTATGACAATCGATGGATGCACAGGCCTGTTATTGACTGGAAGAAAAATACAAAAGCAGGGAAAAAAGGAACCATAGAACATGCCATTTTTAAGGGTTTGCAAAAAATAATACGTATTAGAAAGAAATATGATGTTTTTACTGATAGAAACAATGTTCATTGGCTTGAATCCCATAATCGATCTGTAGTAGGATTTATAAGAAGTTGGGAAGGAAATCAAGTTTTCTGTTTATTTAATTACAGTCCGGAACCGCAATATTTAACGTATTACGTTTTTGATTCTGTTAGAGGTTATACAAATGAACTTTATGACCTGTGGTCACAAAGCTATATAAAAATTGGTAAAGACCATGAGCATCTTTTGTTTAAACCCTATCAGTTTTATGTACTTTTAATTAAAAGAAAATCCTAAAAGCAATAGTAACAGTTGATCTAAAGTTATATATAAAATCAAAAGCCACTTAAAAATTTAAGTGGCTTTAATTGTATTACTAAAATTATAGGTTATTCCTCAAAAATAAAGATGGAAATAACTTTTATTTAATTCATCATGCCTGTAGACATTTCAGGAACTAGCTTCAACATATCTCTTTGTTCACCCCAATATTCTAAAGAGGCATCAAAATTCTTCCAGTCCTCGTCCCATGTACCCCATCCAAAGAGTTCATTATAATCCTCTTCCCATGTAGTTTCAATTTCTGGTGTCTCCGGGCGTTTGTATGTGTCAAACCCTACAGCTAAAATAAACTGATTTCTGTTTCCTCCACTTTCTAGCCTAAATAATGACCTTGTATCTTTCCATCCTCTTTTTTCAGCCACTTTAGTAATTCTAGTCAGAGGCCTTCTAAAATGCAATATTTTATCCGCTTTAACATTGAAAAATGTCCGGCGCACATACTTGGAAGGAGTATTATCTTCCGGATCTGGATCATATGACCCGTTATCCAATTTTTGCCACCTTTGTTGACCATTATCTTTACCCACATATTTGGCAACATTTTCATCCCAATATTTGCCCTCGGCTGTTCTGTCCTTATCATAATCTGCTGCTGTTTTATTGGCTTCAACCCTAAGGTATGTGCCAGTATCAGGTCCGGTTATTATTCTGTAGGTCATGATTGCAGTCTCAGGAGTTTTGTTGAACATGGCTGTTTTTTTGGCAGCAGCTTTTCGAAAGTCATTGTCCATGCCTTCCTTAGCGGTATACTCCCAGGTATTCCAGTACACCGGATTATTGCTTCGTTGAGCATAAATGGAGGTACTTAATACAAGTACCATGGCAATTAATAATAGTTTTTTCATTTTAATTGGTTTTTGGTTAGTTAAATATATTAGGCCTTACGCCTTATCTGAAAATCAGACGTTTCAATTGTTAAAAAGATGAGAGGCCTTGATGTTTTAAAAAGTAATTTGAGAAGGATATTTTTCCTATTACTGATTCTCAATATACATAAAAAATATAATCTGATCCTATTAAAAAGTTTATTCTCCCTGAAATGATCTTAAAGACGGACTGTTTTTAAGGATCCTTTTATTTATAGATTAGGCCATTTCTTAAAGCAGTAAATAATCTTGTTTCATCTTAATGGACTATATTTAAAAATCTAAAATTAATTCAAAAACTAAAGTCCTAAATGAAGAAATTCTTAAAATTCTTATTACCGATAGTAGCTGTTTATTTAATACTTCTAATACCCCTTCCAAACAGCCAAACTACTATTTTAAGACCTTCACAGCAACCTTTTATCTGGGATCAGGATAATCTCTGGAATGAGTTAGAGATAAGCTTTAAGGAAGCCAAAGAAATACCTGATGCAAAATTAGATTCTCTAGTAAATTTCATGACCTTAGAAACAGATAAGCTATTTAGTGAAAATGAAGATAAAGTTATCGAGTTGAATGATGCCTTCTATCCAACAATTGAGAAACGTTTCTTTCAAATAGCTCCTTTAATTGCAGCACAAAAGAAAAAATCTGAATGGTACATTCGTTTTTATAATCAAGTCAGAAAAAAATTAAAAATTGATTCTCGCTCGTGGGACATGAATTATATTGAAGCACGCAATCTTGCTTATCGTATTCTATATGGTATGAGAGCTGCTGTTGAAGAGATTTTATTGCAATCAACTGACGACGATTTTGTTACTACAATGTATGTGTCAAATGAACCCTCTGTTACACCAAAAGTTGAAGTTTTAGGAATAGAAGTACATAGTGGCGATTTACTAGTTAGCAGAGGCGGAGCCGAGGTTTCCGCCTTTATTTCCAGAGGAAATGATTATCCCGGGAATTTCTCGCATGTCGCAATAATACATATTGATAAAGAAACTAACAAACCCTATTTTGTGGAGGCTCATATTGAAAAGGGAGTTGCAATAGCTTCGCTTGATGAATATTTAAATGATAAAAAACTTAGATTCATGGTTATGAGGCCCAGAGCGGATTTGCCTCAGATGATTGAAAATCCGATGCTTCCATATGAAGCATCTTACTACATTTATAAAGAGTCTCAAGCAAGGCATATTCCGTACGATTTTAAAATGGATTACTACGATTCTTCAGCTATGTTCTGTTCGGAAGTTGGGTCCTTTGCATACAAACATTTTGGTGTAGATCTGTGGGAATTTGAGTCCACTATATCTTCGGATGGAATTATAAACTGGCTAAATGTTTTTGGTGTTGAGAAATTCGTGACTCAAATGCCATCGGATCTGGAATACGATCCCATGCTAAGCGTTGTGGCAGAATGGAGAAATAAGGACGTTCTTTTCCAGGACCACTTAGACAATGCTGTAATGGATGCTTTAATAGGTCAAGCTAACAAAGGAGAGCAGTTAGATTACAATATTTGGTTGCTTCCAGTTGCCAGAACAATAAAAGCCTATTCTTTTTTTCTGAACAAAATTGGAAGAGAAGGCATAATTCCAGAAGGAATGGACGCCCAAATGGCTTTGAAGAATAATGATTTTGTAGACCGTTTTAATTCATGCAAAACATTAACAGAATCAAAAATAAAAGTATTTAGAGAGGAAAATAATTACTTACCTCCATACTGGCAACTGCTAAGAATGGCTGAAGAAAGTTTAAAATAATAGCATCTAATTAGCAATATAGTCGGGATGACAGGATTT
>CBDUIO010000231.1:0-3691 GCA_965367355.1 uncultured Flavobacteriaceae bacterium | reverse complement strand
CCTGAAATGATTCTAATGAATACTGAAGTAGAGTTAAGTGAGGCAACCCGAACAAGTACATTATTATTTATATAATCTAATAATCGTTTCAATAAATTTTATTTTTCTGTCCTACATTTTATACATGTACTAAAATAGAATTTCAAATGAAAAAAACCATTAAGCAATAATTGTTTAATACGATTTAATACACCAAATCTGAAATTAAGAATAGCCAAAAAATACTGTTAAATACGACTATTATTGTGAAGTGAAAATACTAATTTTTCCTGAGAATCAGGTAATATAAATTAATACTTATTATGGCTGAATTTGTAATAATTATCGGCCAGGATGTAACTAATAAAAATCCATAAGCAACAAAAAACGCACATCCTATAGAATTTACGATTCTCAGTTTTTTAACATCTTTCATTAAAAATGATATTAACAAAAGGGCCATAGCTATATAACCAATAATATCAGTATAAGAGAATTCAAAAAACTCCATACTTAAATTGCCTTTGAGCGCTTTCTATCAACCTCTTTTAATAGAATTTTCCTCAATCGTATGTGTTTAGGAGTGACCTCAACATATTCATCTTTTTGAATATATTCTAAAGCTTCTTCCAATGAGAATTTTATTGCAGGAACTATTTTAGCCTTATCATCGGCTCCAGATGATCTTACATTGGAAAGTTTTTTGGTTTTGGTTACATTAATAACCATATCATCGCCTCTGGAATTTTCTCCAATTACCTGACCCTCGTAAATATCTTCTCCCGGATCAACAAAGAACTTTCCTCTTTCCTGCAATTTATCAATAGAATAAGGAATAGCTTGTCCTTTTTCCATCGAAACTAAGGATCCATTTTGACGTTCTGGAATTCCACCCTTTAACGGTTGGTATTCTTTAAAACGATGTGCCATGATAGCTTCTCCTGCAGTCGCTGTCAGCAACTGATTTCGTAACCCTATTATTCCTCTTGACGGAACCATAAACTGACAAACCATTCTATCTCCTTTAGCTTCCATGCTCAACATCTCTCCTTTACGAATGGTAACCATTTCTATAGCTTTACCAGATACCTCTTCAGGAAGATCAATTGTCATTTCTTCAATGGGTTCACATTTAACACCATCTATTTCCCTGATAATAACCTGAGGTTGTCCTATCTGTAACTCGTAGCCCTCACGCCTCATGGTTTCTATTAAAACTGATAAATGCAAAACACCTCGGCCAAAGACCATAAATTTATCGGCACTATCTGTTTCTTCCACACGAAGTGCTAAATTTTTCTCAAGTTCTTTTTGTAATCGTTCTTTTATATGCCGAGATGTCACAAATTTCCCGTCTTTACCAAAAAAAGGTGAATCATTTATGGTAAACAACATACTCATGGTTGGCTCATCTATCGCAATTGTTTTAAGACCTTCAGGATTTTCAAAATCGGCAATTGTATCGCCTATTTCAAAACCTTCCAAACCAACAATTGCACAAATATCTCCTGCCTGAACCTCATCAACCTTTTTACGGCCCAATCCTTCAAAAATATGCAACTCTTTTATTTTAGATTTTACAATACTTTTATCTCTCTTCACCAAGGAAACATTCATTCCTGTTTTAAGTTCACCTCGCTGCAATCTCCCAATAGCTATTCTGCCGGTAAAAGATGAATAATCTAAAGAAGTGATTAACATCTGTGTTGTTCCTTGTTCTACCTTAGGTGAAGGAATGTGCTCCACAACCATATCTAATAACGGTTCTATGTTGTTAGTTGGTTTTTTCCAGTCTTCACTCATCCAATTGTGTTTTGCAGAGCCATATACTGTTGGAAAATCCAATTGCCATTCCTCGGCTCCTAATTCAAACATCAAATCGAAAACGGCCTCATGGACTTCTTCGGGAGTGCAATTTTGCTTATCAACTTTGTTAATGACAACACAAGGTTTTAAGCCCAAACTAATTGCTTTTTGTAATACAAAACGGGTTTGTGGCATAGGACCTTCAAAAGCATCAACCAGTAGCAAAACACCATCTGCCATATTAAGAACACGCTCTACTTCTCCTCCAAAATCGGCGTGACCAGGTGTGTCAATAATATTGATCTTTGTATCCTTGTAAATAACAGATACGTTTTTAGATGTAATTGTGATACCACGTTCTCTTTCCAGATCGTTACTGTCAAGTATAAGATCCCCTGTATTTTCATTCTCACGAAATAAATGGCAATGGTACATGATCTTATCAACCAAAGTAGTTTTACCATGATCAACGTGTGCGATAATTGCGATATTTTTTATGTGTGCCATATCCTTTCCTTTAAGAAGCGCGCAAAGGTACTGTTTTGTTTTTTTATAGAGTTAAATATATGTTATAATTTAAAAATTAAATGCGAAGCCTTTTTATCTTTCGTTATAATATAAATTAAATCAATGAAACTCATCAATCAATATTCAAAATTTATTCCTTATCTATACTTCATTGCTGTTGTAGCCTACTGGTTTACAGACATTAACAAAAGTGAAGGTATTACAGCATATCCTATACTATTATTCGGAATTCCTTTTTTATGGCAGATAGTAAGGCCTAGTATAAAACTTAATTTTACATTGGGAATAACCTTTGTTTGTTTATCCTCATACTTAATTTTAGCTTACCTATCAGATGCTTTTGATATTGTAAGTTTTACTTATCAAGCCAAAATTTTCATGGTCTATGGTGGGCTTTTTGTATATGCTAATTTTTTAATGGCGCTTTGGATTATGAGAAATAGTTTAAAAAGAAGTTTCCAAAAAAGATAATGGACATTGATCATATCACGCTTAATTGATATTTCTTTTAGTCTTAAGACTCAAAACTTATTCTAATAGATTTTTGCAGCTGAATTTAGTTCGCTTAACAAGCATTATTATTTTGTAACTTTGTCCCTTAAAATTCAATTAAATCCTAATGAATCTTCAAGATATTCCGAAGTTAAAACATACAAATTCCAACCACTTTTTTTTATTGGCCGGTCCATGTGCCATTGAAGGCGAAAATATGGCTTTGCGAATCGCTGAAAAAGTAGTTGCTATTACAGAGAAGCTATCAATACCCTATGTTTTCAAAGGAAGTTTTAAAAAAGCAAACAGAAGCAGAATAGATAGTTTTACGGGAATTGGAGATGAAAAAGCTTTAAAAATTCTAAAAAAGGTTTCCAATACTTTTGATATTCCAACAGTTACGGATATTCATGAAGTCTCTGATGCTGAACTTGCAGCTCAATATGTTGATGTTCTGCAAATACCTGCATTTCTGGTTCGTCAGACAGATTTGGTGGTCGCTGCTGCCAAAACAGGAAAAGTTGTCAACCTTAAAAAAGGACAGTTTATGAGTCCAGAATCTATGAAACATGCTGTTCAAAAAGTTAAGGATGCCGGAAACGAAAAAGTCTGGATTACAGACAGGGGCACTATGTTTGGTTATCAGGATATGATTGTTGATTTTAGAGGGATTCCAACAATGCGCCAATATGCGCCTGTCATTTTAGATGTAACCCATTCACTACAACAGCCTAATCAAAGTTCTGGGGTAACAGGTGGTCGTCCTGATATGATCGAAACTATTGCTCGCGCAGGTGTTGTTAATAATGTAGATGGCTTATTTATAGAAACTCATTTTGATCCGGCCAATGCAAAAAGTGATGGCGCCAATATGCTACATTTAGAT
>CBDUIO010000230.1:0-3767 GCA_965367355.1 uncultured Flavobacteriaceae bacterium | reverse complement strand
TTCTTTTGTTCCATCTGCGTTTTGCAGGGTATCTTTCTTAGACATTTTAAAATGTTTTTTTAATCAATTCACATCGATTATTTTGTTAAAGATAACAATAGCGCCTGTAAATACAAAGTGGTATAGATTTTTTGAAATTAAATTATTGATAATTGCCGGATGGAAATTACTTATTCCAGATTTCCCATGATTTTTCGGCCTGTAATTCCAACATTATTAAGCCGTTGCAAATGGTTGCTCCCAATTGTTTGCCTTTTTTTAAAAACAAAGTTTCGCTTGGATTGTAAATAAGATCGAATAAAATATGCTTATTGGTAATGAATTCGTAAGGGATATCAGGACAATCCTGGATTTTTGGAAACGTGCCCACCGGCGTACAATTGACTATAATAAGATGTTTATTTATTACTTGTTCATTAAGCTCATTATAGGTTAAATTATCCTTAGCCTTAGTTCGTGAAACATAGATATAATTGATCTTTAATTTTTTTAATGCATAAGCAATGGCTTTACTTGCACCTCCGGTACCTAAGATCAGTGCATTTTTGTGGTGCTTTTTTAGCATTGGTTTTAAGGAGTTTATAAAACCGTAATAGTCAGTATTATAACCTTTTAGATTTCCTTTTTTAGTGATCTTAATTGTGTTTACTGCTCCTATTTTAGCGGCTGTTTTATTGATGCGATCGAGATAAGGAATAATTACTTCTTTATATGGAATTGTAACATTTAAACCTGCAATGTCATTGTTCTTGTTTATTAAAGCATTAAATTCTGAAATAGATACGAGATCAAAATTTTGATAAGAAGCGTCCATAATATGCTCTTTTTCAAACTTATTTTTAAAATAAGATTCTGAAAATGAATACGAGATATTTTTTCCAATTAAACCGAATTTACGCATTTTCTTTTATGGTTTTCTGTCCGTACCATTCCAAAAGCAGGACAATTATAAATCCGAGAATAATAAACATAGTTCCTATGTAGGCATCTCCATTAATCTCTGGGAAATAACGTTGATAATTTTCAATAATTTTTTTCCCTAATGAATCATATAGAAATGTTCCATCTTCGGCCGTTTTATAAATGGTCTTTTTCCATGGCCAAACGACACCAAGAGATCCAATAATGAACCCTGTTAGTAGTGAGATAGTAATACTCTTATAATGTTTGAGAACATAACTTAGAATATGAGAAAATGAAACAAGTCCGGTAATTGAACCTAGGGTGAAAACTGCTAAAACTTTAAGCATTCTAATTCGATCTGCATTACTTATAAATCCAAAATCACCTTTAATTAAATCATAAAATGTATCAAATAATGCGTTAACAGAATCTACTAAAAGCAATACATAATTCCCTAAAAGAATAAGAATAAAAGAACCTGAAAAGCCTGGTAAGGTCATTCCAGAAACACTAATTATTCCGCAAAAAAAGACGAACCATAAGTTGTCATTCTCTTTTGCCGGGTCTAAAAAACTAATTCCAACTCCCACGATTATTCCGGTTAATAGCGCTACATAGGTTTTAAGATTCCAGTCTTTAAAGTCTTTACTAATGTAATAAACAGAACCAATGATCATTCCGAAGAAAACACACCAAACATAAAGTTCATAATTATCAATAAGGTAATCCAGAATTTTTGAAACACTGAAATAGCTTACAACCATTCCAAAAATCAAAAGGCCCAGGAAGCGGCCATTTATGTATCGGAAAAAACTTTTAAACCTGCCATTGATGAGTAGTTTGAATGCCTTGGTGTTGACTTTTTGTAGTGAGTATATAAATTCTTCGTAAAAACCGGCTACAAAAGCTACCAAGCCACCGGAAACACCCGGAACTTTATTAGCGGCACCCATAGCAAGCCCTTTGATAACCAAAAAAATCTTATCAAAAAGTGACCTGGTTTTTTGCATTGGATATTATTACTTTTTAGCGTTACCTAATTTTTCCAGAATAAAAATAGTCAAAAAACCAATTATCATTAATAAAACAGCAATAGCTAATTGGTTATCCCCTTCAAATGAAAATGGCGAGATGCTTTGCTCCAACAATGGTACTTTTTCATTATGAGAATTCATTCTCCATGTAAGAACTTTTTTCCATGGCCAAATTTTGTTGAGTGAACCAAATATGAACCCGGTAAGAATTGCTAAGGTAAGATTATGATAATTCTTAAAGAGCCATTTTAATAATTTAGAAAAAGACAACAAACCTATTATTGCGCCTACTCCCAAAATAAGAATGGTCTTAAAATCCCTGTTATCTATGGCATCTATTACAGGTTTATATGCTCCTAACAGTACTAAAATAAAGGCTCCAGAAATACCTGGTAATATCATAGCGCATATAGCCAGAGCACCAGAAAAAAATAAAAACCAACTGGAACTATTCGTTCCTAAAGGAGGTAGGGTAGTAATGTAATAGGCCACAAAACTCCCAATAATAAATCCTAATACTGTTGCAAGGGTCCATTTTGTTATTTGCTTTGCGACAAAAAATATGCTGGCAATTACTAAACCAAAAAAGAAAGACCAAAGCAGAACCGGTTCATTCTCTAAAAGCCATTTTATTGTTTTTACTAGGGACAAAACACTTATTGCAATTCCAATTACAATTGAAAGAAGAAAACTGCCATTTAGTTTTTTCCATCCTGCAAAAAATCCTTCTTTTAAAAAGGATTTAATCAAAGAAACATTAATATTATTAATGGAGGTTATTAATTCTTCATAGATTCCTGAAATGAATGCAATTGTACCACCGGAAACGCCTGGAACAACATCGGCAGCTCCCATTGCCATTCCTTTTAAAGATATAACTACATAATCAATTAATCGTCTTTGCATGTATTTTGGTTTTAAGAAAACCAAAGGTATGTAATTTTACTTGGAAGCTTTTTTGTAATTTAAAATAATATTTTGAATAGATTTTCTTTGGTAGACCCTTGGAAATAATTCTTCGAGAATAAAACTGTATTCATTATCATATTTCAAAGCATTTTTTATATGATAATACCCTTTTTCTGTTTCATTGGTTTTAAAGTAAAGTCCGGCTAACCTATATTCAATTTCAGCGTGTTCCGGGTAAAACTCAGCAGCTTGGGTTAAATTGAAAATTGCAGCTTCGTATTCTCCTAACTGAATCAGGACATCTGTTCTGGAAAGCCATGTTTCTAGCTCATAATTCCCTAATTCTAATGTCTTTTTATAACCACGTTCTGATTCTTCATAGAATTTCAATCTCTGATTGATCTGAGCGTACAATTTCCAATAAACAGCATTTTCACTGTCAATGTTTATGGCCTTATTTATGTAATACAATGCCTTTTGATAGTTTTGACGCTTATTGTAGAATTTAGTTATTGCAATCCAGCCTTTGTCCAATAATGGATCCTCATGAACCGTTTTATAGTAAAACTGAACGGCCAGATCTTTGTTGCCTAATTTTTCATAACAATTTCCAATTCTGAGTAATGCAAATGAAGTTGGATCATCTATAGACAGTGTTATGTTGTAATTCTCTATCGCTTCATTATACCTTTTCAACTTTTCGAGAACTTTCCCTTTCTCCATATAAGCACCAAGAAATGTATCATCAGAAATTATAGCAAAATCAAAAGCTGATAGTGCTTGATCATATTTTTTTAAGGCAAAATATTGCTTACCTAATTGATGCCAGGCAACTTCACAATATGGATTTCTGTCAAGAAATGAGTTTAAAAATTCTATAGCTTCTTCATTTTGATCCAGAAAATCAAAACAATAAATTAC
>CBDUIO010000229.1:0-3786 GCA_965367355.1 uncultured Flavobacteriaceae bacterium | reverse complement strand
AAACTCAAACTTCGGTTTGCCTTTAATTTTCAAACCAATTACATTTATATTACATTTACGTTTCCTAATAAAATTAATACTTTGATATCAAGATCCACCATAGACCAAGTGTTTGAAACTGCTCGAGTAGAGGAGGTCATTGGAGATTTTGTGCAGTTAAAAAAATCGGGAAGCAATTTTAAAGGCTTAAGCCCTTTTAGTGATGAACGAACACCAAGTTTTATGGTGTCGCCGGTCAAACAAATATGGAAGGATTTTTCAAGTGGAAAAGGTGGAAATGTAGTTGCGTTTCTTATGGAACATGAGCATTTCACATATCCCGAAGCCATTAAATATCTGGCCAAAAAGTACAATATTGAAATTGAGGAAACCGAACAGACAAGTGAGCAAAAAGAGCAGGCAGATGAACGTGAGTCCTTGTATTTGGTCAATGAATTTGCTAATAAATATTTTCAGAAAGTCCTTCATAAAACCGATCAGGGAAAGGCCATCGGGTTAAGCTATTTTAAAGAGCGTGGTTTTAGCACAGAAACTATTGAAAAATTTAATTTAGGCTATTCCCTTAATGATTGGAACGCTTTTACTAATGAAGCTTTAAAACAGGGTTATAAGCTGGAATTTCTGGAGAAAACAGGATTGACCATAGTTAAGGAGGATAAGCAGTTTGACAGGTTTAAAGGACGCATTATGTTCCCAATAAAAAGCATGAGTGGTCGTGTTTTAGGGTTTGGAGGCAGGATATTGACCAATGATAAAAAAGCAGCTAAATATTTAAACTCTCCGGAAAGTGAAGTTTATCATAAAAGTAAGGTGCTTTACGGAATTTTTTACGCAAAACAAAGCATAGCTAAAGAAGATAATTGCTATTTGGTTGAGGGTTATACCGATGTTATTCAGTTACATCAAAGGGGAATTAAAAATGTGGTTTCATCTTCCGGAACGGCCTTAACATCAGATCAAATAAGGCTTATTAACCGATTAACAAAAAATATTACAGTGCTTTTTGATGGCGATGCGGCGGGAATAAGAGCATCTATAAGAGGTATAGACCTCATATTGGAACAAGGTATGAATGTGAAGGTTTGTATGTTCCCAGCCGGTGAAGATCCGGATAGTTTTGCCAAGCAGAATACCATAGAAGAGCTTACCCTATATTTAAATGAAAATGCAAAGGATTTTATTCAATTTAAAGCTTCTTTGTTATTTGAGGACAGTAAGAATGACCCCATAAAAAAGGCCGATACCATACGTGAAATAGTAAACAGCATTTCCAAGATTCCGGACAGGATTCAACGGGAAATCTATATTCAGGAATGCTCCAGAATAATGGATATTAGCGAGGAGGTCTTATTTAGTACTTTGGCTCAAATTGGGAAAAAAGAATATCAGGAAGCTAATAAAGAATATGCAAGAGAACAAAAAGCATTTGAAGTTATAAGGTCTGAGAAACCTATAAGTAAAGTAGATGTTCAATATCAACTGGAGAAAAAGATCATTGAAATATTATTATTGTATGGCAATAAAGAAGAAGATTTTGAAGATTTGATTTTAAAAGAAAATGAAGAAGGTGAATTGATTCTGGAACCGGTCGTCAATCAGGCAAAAGTGTTTGAGAAGATCTATTTAGACCTTCAGGAAGATGAAATGGAATTTAGTAATCCGAGGTTTAAAAATTTATATTATACCATAGTCGATAACCTGAATCAAAACCCTGAGTTAGGATTAAAAAACTTTGTTAATACCGTTGAACCGGAAGTGGCCAATGAAATTACGACTATTTTAATGGAAGATGAGAGGCATATCCTGCATAATTGGGAGAGTAAGAATATTTTTCCGAAAGGAAAAACAAAAGGCATCGCTCAGCTTGTAAATGAAACCATTCTGAATTTAAGGTGTTTTTTGATAAGTAAAAAGATTGATGAATTAAGTCTGCAAACTCAAAACAACTTAACAGAACAACATAAAGATGTACTGGATGAGGTGATCAGTTATAAAAAACTAGATAATTTATTATCCAGAAAACTCCAGAAACCGCTCTAACCTATTTCTAAATGTCTGGCCTGATTAATCAGATCAACTATATTGGTGACATTCAACTTTTTCAACAACCTCGCTTTGTATGTACTTACCGTTTTCTCGTTGATTTCCAGTTCCTTGGCAATTTCTTTGTTTTTCCTTCCTGAAGACAATAGTTTTAGAACTTCTATTTCTCTTGTAGAAAGCTTTTTATAGAGTTTGCTAGGTTTGTTACCTGTTTCATCAAAAGCAAGTCTCTGAGCCAAATTATTACTTATATAAATACCACCACTATTCACTTTTAATATGGCATCTTTTATGGTATGTGTATCTACAGTTTTTGGCAAGTAACCAGAAGCTCCTGCTCGAATCGTACTAACTGCGTAAACTTCTTCCGGGTGCGTACTAAAAATAATGACCTTTATATCACTATGTTCCCTTTTAATGGTTCGTAGAGCAGTAATTCCATTTAGACCAGGGAGGTCAATTTCAGAAATCACAATATCAACAGGATTTTTATTTACGTATTCAAACAATTCTCTTCCATTATCAACTGTGGCCACAATTTGAATCTCAGGTGAAGATTCAAATAATGAATAAATACCTTTTCTCACAATAGGGTGATGATCTACAACCAATACTTTAATCATAATAATTAGTTTTACTTATTAGCACTTTACAAATAATTATCATCGAAATAATCTAAAGCAAAGTAAAATAATAGGGGAAAGGTTATTTTAAATATACTAAAAATAATTGAATTAAGAACTTCTTTATTATTTGACATGCTAATTTTTGTACTCATTTGGGATTATACAAACGGGAATTGGGATCATTTTGTGTTTATTTGCCCAATTATATTTTTTATAAATTTCAAAAACTATTTTATCTCTTCCTTTAAAATCTTTTGCTGATTTACCCTTTTCATCCATTTGCATTGCCCATTCCAATTCATCATAATTTGCGCCTATCTGGTCTTCGTCACTTCTCGAATCCCCAAATAAGCCATCACTAGGTGCAGCCTTCATAATTGAATTAGGGACCTTTAAAACTTTGCCTATAGCATAAACTTCACTTTTTAACAGATCAGCAATTGGACTAAGATCAACACCTCCGTCTCCATATTTAGTATAGAAACCTACACCAAAATCTTCAACTTTGTTTCCCGTTCCTGCAACTAATAATCCTAATAATCCGGCATGATAGTATAATGTGGTCATTCGTAATCGGGCTCTCGTATTTGCCAGTGCCATATCAACGGTTTCCGGTTTTCCATCTAAAGAAACTTCAGTTTTAAACTCTTCAAATACAGGTGTTAGATCGATTTGTTTTTCGGTAACATTTTTATAACTAAACTTAAGTTGAGAAATATGTTCCTTTGCTCTTGAAACATGACTTTTTGCCTGATGTATGGGCATTTCTAAACACAAAGTAGGGAGCCCTGTTTTTGCACATAAAGTTGATGTAACAGCTGAATCTATTCCACCGGAAACACCAACCACAAATCCATTTACTTTGGCATTTTTGGCATAGTCCTTTAGCCATTCTACTATATGATCGATTACTTTTTCAGTTTTCATTTTAAGGCTTTTTTATCACAAAAGAATAGTACCTTTGCCACACAAAAATAAACGAATAGCATAATTAATAAAAATTAAAAACGTTTAACTTTTTTAATCCTTTTAAATATTTCTGAGAATTCATTAAAATGAAAAGACTTATAATCGTTTTCTTATTGATAAGCAGTTTATGGGCATGCAAGAATAGTAA
>CBDUIO010000228.1:0-3819 GCA_965367355.1 uncultured Flavobacteriaceae bacterium | reverse complement strand
GAATTACGTCTCTTATGTTGCTCATTCCTGTTGTAAACATAACAAGTCGTTCAAACCCAAGTCCGAAACCTGAGTGGACTGCTGTACCGTACTTTCTCAAATCTAAATACCACCACAACTCCTCCTCAGGAATATCAAGGGCTGCCATTTTTTCTTTTAGTACTTCGAGACGCTCTTCCCGTTGTGATCCTCCTACAATTTCACCAATTCCGGGGAAAAGAATGTCCATTGCTCTAACAGTTTTACCATCTTCATTTAACCTCATATAAAACGCTTTTATAGTTGCTGGATAATCGAATAAAATCACAGGGCACTTAAAGTGCTTTTCCACCAAAAAGCGTTCATGTTCACTTTGAAGATCAGATCCCCAATCATCGATTAGGTATTTAAATTTTTTCTTTTTGTTTGGTTTACAATCTCTAAGAATATCTATTGCCTCAGTATAACTCACTCGTTTAAAATTGTTATCTATGACGAAGTTTAATTTATCAATTAAACTCATTTCACTTCTTTCTGCTTGAGGTTTAGATTTTTCTTCATCCAGTAATCGTTTTTCAAGAAACTCCAGATCTTCCCTGTTATTGTCCAAAGTATATTTTAAAACATATTTTAAAAAGTCCTCTGCCAAATCCATATTACCCGCTAGATCCATGAATGCAACTTCCGGTTCTATCATCCAGAATTCGGCCAAATGACGAGATGTATTAGAATTTTCTGCTCTAAAAGTTGGCCCAAATGTATAAACCTTGCCCAATGACATAGCATAAGTCTCTGCTTCCAACTGCCCGGAAACAGTTAAATTGGTTTCTTTCCCGAAGAAATCTTTTGAATAATCAATATTTCCATCATCTGTTTTTGGCGGGTTTTCAGGATCTAAAACAGATACACGAAACATCTCACCTGCACCTTCTGCATCGCTGCCGGTAATAATAGGAGCGTGCATGTAATAAAATCCATTATCAATGAAATACTTATGTATTGCAAAAGATAATGTGGAACGCAATCGCATGACCGCACTAAATGTGCTAGTTCTTGTTCTTAAATGTGCGTTTTCTCTTAAAAACTCAAAGGAGTGTTTTTTTGGCTGTATTGGATATTCATCCGGATCGCAATCCCCCAAAACATCGATCGAATTTACTTTTATTTCAACATTTTGACCCTTTCCTAAACTTTCAACCAACTCACCTTTTATGTGTATGGCTGCTCCTGTAGTTATTCTTTTTAACAAGGATTCTTCCAATGTCTCAAAATCTACAACACACTGAATATTATTAATTGTTGATCCGTCATTTAAGGCTATAAATCTATTGGCTCTAAAGGTTCTGACCCAACCTTTGAGTTCTATTTCATCCATTGAAGGATCTTTTGATAATAATTCTGAAACAGTGCTTAATTTCATAAGTAAAATTTTAAAGTGCAAAGATAAATTATTAATAAAAAGTGAACCTAAAAAAATTGGTTTTATCGACAACTTGTTAATCGACAGTTGGGAAATTATGCTTTAAAACTCATCTTTTGTTTGCTCCTCTTCTGGAATGATGTTGATAGCAGGTTCTTTTAGAACTTCTTTATTTGCAATATTTCTTTCCAGAGACAGCAGGAGTGAAGGTAGCAAAAGTAAATTAGCCAACATAGCAAAAAGTAAAGTAATGGAAACCAAGCCACCTAAAGCAACGGTTCCTCCAAAACTTGAAATTGTAAAAACAGAAAAACCGAAGAACAGTACGATGGATGTATAAAACATACTAACACCGGTTTCGCGTAAAGCTGCATAAACCGATTTTCGGATCTTCCAGTGATTGGCCAGTAATTCTTGCCGGTATTTTGCAAGAAAATGAATGGTATCATCCACAGATATTCCAAAGGCAATGCTAAAAACCAAAATAGTCGATGGTTTTATTGGTACGCCCAGATATCCCATTAATCCTGCTGTAACCAATAATGGTAAAAGATTGGGTATTAATGATACAATGATCATTCTAAAAGACCTGAACATATAAGCCATAAACAAGGAAATAAGGAAAATGGCAAGGGATAAGGATAAAATCAAGTTATTGACCAGATATCTGGTTCCTTTTTGAAAAACTCTTGCTTTCCCTGTCATAGTTACTTTATAACTCTCTTTAGGAAAGACCTTATTGATTTTATTTTGCAGGTTTTCTTCTATTCGTTCTATTCTTTCAGTACCAATGTCTTTCATAAAGGTTGTGATACGAGCATATTGTCCTGTACTATCAACAAAGTTCTTTAAAAGATCAACTTCGGTATTGGAGTTTTTGGCATATGAAAGTATAAAGCTATTCTCCTGATTTGTAGGAATTTGATAGAATTTTGGATTTCCATTATAGTAGGCCTGTTTTGAATATTTTACTAAATCTACTACTGATATGGGTTTTGACAACTCTGATGTTTCGTCGATTAGTTCCTGTAATTCATTCATCCTTTTTAAGGTGGACAATTTCATCACGCCTTTTTTACGCTTTGTATCCACCATGATCTCTAATGGTAATATACCATTGAATTCTTCCTCATAAAATCGAATATCATTGAAGAATTCTGTTTTTTGAGGCATATCTTCAATTAAACTACCAGAGATTTTTATTTGGTAAATACCAATAAAACTCAAAATCAAGAGAACCAGAGTTGTCACATATATGGTAATCTTTTTGTATTTCACCATGTGTTCTATCCAGTCTACAAACCCTCCAATCCATTTCTTGTTTAAATGCTCCAGGTGTCTGTCCTTAGGCGGTGGCATAAAACTGTATATAATAGGTATAATAAAAAGGCATAAAAGGAAAATAGCAAGAATACTTAAAGAAGCAACAATTCCAAATTCAACCAACAATTTGCTTTGTGTAATTATAAATGTTGCAAATCCTGAAGCTGTAGTTACGTTGGTCATTAAGGTTGCATTTCCAATTTTTGTAATGACACGTTGCAACGATTTGGCCTTATTACCATGCTTTTTAACTTCGTGTTGATATTTATTAATTAGAAAAATACAATTGGGGATACCAATTACAATTATTAAAGGTGGAATTAATGCCGTTAATACAGTAATCTCATATTGCAAGAGTCCCAGAATACCGAAAGTCCACATAACACCAACAAGCACAACGATCATAGAAATGAATGTGGCTCTAAAAGACCTGAAGAAGAAAAAGAAGATAACAGATGTAACCAATAAGGCGGCTGTTATGAATTTACCTATTTCATCTATTATATTTTGAGAATTCAGAGTCCTTATATAAGGCATTCCTGAAATCCTGACATCCAGTTTAGATTGCTTTTCAAATGAATCGATCAGCGGTAAAAAATCATTAAAAATAAAATCTTTTCTAACAGATGTGTTTACAATATCCTTATTTAAATAAATGGCAGTTCGAACGGTTTCGGTTTCCTTATTGAACAAGAAGTTGTCATAAAACGGATATTGATTGAATAACTGGTTTTTTAAAGTGCTTATTTCATCAATACTTTTTATGGAATCCTTTATAAAGGGTTCTAACTCAAATCGGCTGTTTTCATCATCTCGGATTAATTTTTGCAGATCGTAAATAGAAACAACAGTCTCAACTTCTTTGTATTTTTTTAATTCGTCTGACAGTCTATTCCATGCATTGAGGTTTTTAACTGTGAACAAATTTGGATTTTTAACCCCAATAACAATTAAGTTGCCTTCTTCCCCGAATTTATCAAGAAATTCATTGTATTCAATATTTATGGGATGATCATCCGGCAGCAGATTGGCTTCTGTATAAGTGAAGCGCATATTTTGCCATTGATTTGCTAAAAACAAGGTAAGACCTAAAATAA
>CBDUIO010000227.1:0-3859 GCA_965367355.1 uncultured Flavobacteriaceae bacterium | reverse complement strand
GGAAGTGAAGGAATTATTGAAACATTCGAGGACTGTCAAAAAATAGCAAAACAAACGGGATATCCGGTTATGTTAAAAGCTTCTGCCGGTGGTGGAGGAAAAGGTATGCGAGCAGTCTGGAAACCGGAAGACTTAAGAGATGCCTGGGATTCTGCGAGACAGGAATCAAAAGCTGCTTTTGGTAATAATGATATGTACATGGAAAAACTCATTGAAGAGCCACGTCATATAGAAATTCAAATTGTTGGCGATTCAACAGGTAAGGCTTGTCATTTATCAGAAAGAGATTGTTCCATTCAAAGGAGACATCAAAAATTAACAGAAGAAGCACCTTCCCCTTTTATGACGACTCAATTGAGAAAAAAAATGGGTGATGCTGCTGTAAAAGCTGCGGAATACATTGGTTATGAAGGCGTAGGGACCATTGAATTCTTAGTAGACAAACACAGGAATTTTTACTTTATGGAAATGAATACTCGTATCCAGGTAGAACATCCTATAACAGAACAGGTCATAGATTTCGATTTGATTTTTGAACAAATAAAAGTGGCTGCAGGTGTTCCAATTCTTGGGGTTAATTATGTTCCAAAATTACACTCAATAGAATGCAGAATAAACGCAGAAGACCCCTATAACAACTTTAGACCGTCACCGGGTAAAATTAACAATTTACATGTTCCTGGAGGACACGGAGTTAGGGTAGATACGCATGTGTATGCGGGTTATACTATTCCGCCAAACTATGATTCCATGATCGCGAAATTGATTACAACAGCACAGACCAGAGAAGAAGCAATCAGTAAAATGAAACGTGCTTTGGATGAGTTTGTAATTGAAGGAATTCATACAACCATACCTTTCCACAGACAACTTATGGACCATCCGGATTATATCGCTGGAAACTATACAACAAAATTCATGGAAAGTTTTGTCATGAATCCACGAGCAGAATAACACTAATAAAAACTCCGAATCTCATTTCGGAGTTTTTTATGCCTTTTCATTACCTTTAATATTTTAACTTAATTTCTTTTAAGATGAAACAAGTTGTCGTTCTTGGAGCTGGAATGGTTGGAAGCGCAATAGCCATTGATATGGCAAAAAATCACAGAGTTACGCTTACAGATTTTGATGAAAATGCATTAAAGAAAGTAAAGAATAAATGTGAAAACTTAAACATCGTTCAGCTGGATGTCACCAACAAACCTTTGTTGCAGGCCACTTTAAAACCATTTGATTTGGTTATTTGTGCAGTTCCAGGATTCTTGGGATATGAGACTTTGAAATCTATAATTGAAGCGCGAAAAAACGTGGTTGATATTTCATTTTTCTCGGAAAACGCATTGGATTTGGATGATTTAGCCAAGAAATATGGAGTAACGGCCATAGTAGATTGTGGAGTGGCTCCCGGAATGGATAATATAATTCTGGGATACTACAATGAAAAATTAAAACTAACAGATTTTGAATGTCTGGTAGGAGGATTGCCAAAGGTTAAAAAATGGCCATTTTATTATAAGGCACCTTTTTCACCAATAGATGTTATTGAAGAGTACACAAGACCAGCTCGATATGTTGAGAATTTTAAACTTATAACAAAAGAAGCTCTAACAGATTGTGAATATTTGAATTTTGATAACATTGGCACCTTGGAATCTTTCAATACTGATGGTTTAAGATCCATAATACATACCATGTCCCATATTCCAAACATGAAGGAAAAAACCTTGCGATATCCTGGCCACGTAGAGTTCATTAAAGGTCTGCAGGAAAGCGGATTTTTCAGTGAAGAAGAAATGGAGTTTAAGGGAACCAAAATGTCTCCATTGGATTTTACCTGTAAAATTCTTTTTAAGGAATGGAAATTAAAAGAAAATGACGAAGAATTCACGGTTATGAGAATCACTTTAAAAGGCGAAAACAAACATGGAAAAATGGAAGAAGTGGTTTACGAATTATACGATGAATATTGTTCTAAGACCAAAACGTCATCGATGTCCAGAACAACCGGATATACTGCAACTGCTGCTGCTAATTTGATCCTTGAAGGCTGGTTTGATGAAAAAGGAGTGTTTCCACCTGAATTGTTAGGAAAACACGAGAAGTGTTTCAATTTTATTCTGAATTATTTAGAGGAAAGAAATGTATATTACAGGAAATCTTCGAAATTAATAGAAGCCTAATAATAATCATTAATAATTTAAAAAAAGAAAAGATGCCATTATGATAAAAAAGAGCTTCAAGTTCATTTTTAAACTGGGTCTATACCTTTTCTTGTTCTCTATCTTTGCAGTAATTCTTTTTAAATGGGTTCCGGTGCCTGTAACACCTTTAATGGTGATAAGAAGTATAGAACAAAAACAGCAAGGAAAAAAAATTGTTTTAAAACATGATTGGGTCTCAATTGATAATATTTCTAAAAATTTACAATTAGCGGTTATATGCAGTGAAGATCAAAATTTCTTATCACATAATGGGTTTGATTTAAAGGCCATTGAAAAAGCCTATGAAAACAACAAACGAGAAAAGCGCATTAAAGGCGCAAGTACTATTAGTCAACAAACCGCTAAAAATGTGTTTTTATGGCCGGAACGCAGTTGGCTGCGCAAAGGATTAGAGGCATATTTTACTTTTTTAATAGAATTAATGTGGTCTAAAGAAAGAATATTAGAGGTCTATCTTAATAGTATTGAAATGGGTGATGGCATATATGGAGCCGAAGAAGCGGCTCAATTTTGGTTTAAAAAACGGGCATCAAAATTATCACAATACGAAGCTTCAGCAATTGCGGCTATTTTACCAAATCCAAGAAAATATAAAGCAAATCCTGCTTCAGAATTTATTCAATCAAGAAAGAATTGGATCGTAAATCAAATAAATTTTTATGGCCCCTTTGAATTAAAAAAGAATTAGCGTAAATGACACAAATGACTGTCAAACAAAAACTATATGATCACTGTTGCGAATTTGTTGAAAACAGGCTGCAAAGTATCATGAATTTAATTTCAGATATTCAGGAATCCTTACTTTCTGAAACCAAAAGTAGCGCTGGAGACAAACATGAAACAGGGAGAGCGATGTTGCAACTGGAGAGAGAAAAAGCAGGTCAACAATTAGCAGAAATACAAAAGGTAAAAGAAACTCTCACCAAAATAGACATCAATAAAAAGGGTGATACTGTTAGGCTGGGAAGTTTGGTATATACGACTCAAGCCAATTATTTTATTGGTATTAGTGCAGGAAAATTAACGATAGACAACATTGATTTTTTCGCCATTTCTCCTGACACACCAATTGGTCAATCATTGGTTTCAAAAGGAGTTGGTGATGAAATAATTTTCAGAAACCAGAAATTTAAAATTAAGAACATATTATAATATTAAAACATGAAATTTTCTTTTCTATTGATTCTTTCTTTCTTAATGCTTAGTTCTGTTAACAAACAGGAATTGGAGCAAGCTAAAGAGACTTCTAAAGTTGAATTTAAAATCAAAAATTTTGGAGTAAATGTAGACGGCTATTTTGAAACTGTTTCAATATCTCCGGTGATTACTTTAGAACATAATTTAACAGATCTTTCGGCAATAATTAAGGTATCCTCTATTAAAACGGGAATGGATAGCAGAGATGCACATATCTTAAAAGATGACTTCTTTGACGAAACGAACTACAAAACCATTTCCTTTAAATCGTCTAAAATAGAACGGATATCAGATAGCTCCTTTCAAGTAGAAGCAAAACTAACTGTTAAAGATATTACTAAAAAAATCAGCATCCCAATTTCAATAAACACTGTAAATGATGAGGTGAGAATCACTTCAGAATTTGAAATTAACAGACTAGACTATGGTGTTGGTGG
>CBDUIO010000226.1:0-3909 GCA_965367355.1 uncultured Flavobacteriaceae bacterium | reverse complement strand
GTGAACTAGAAATTCCTATAAAAATAGTCTCAGTTGGACCAGACAGGAAACAAACTATTTTTACCTAGAATTTATTTATTATATGGTTTAATCCCTGTTAAAACAAGATTTTAGCAGGGATTAGTTTTTAGGATAATCACCTTCTCATAAAAAAATCATAATGGGTAATTAAACGATAATTTAATCGTTATTTTTGTGAACAAATTAAGAGACTATTGAAATTAATCAAACTCATACTTCCGGTTATCCTTCTTTTTGCAAATGATTGCCTTGCACAAACTCCTGAACGTAAAAGAATTCAAATTGAATATTCCGGGTTTCTTGATAAGGATCAGGAAAATCACCCTGGTGCAACTGTCCTAACCAGAGACGATTCACAACAGGTTCATATAGTCCACGAAGGGGTAAATATGTGGTGCGATAAAGCCATACATTATGGAGAAGAAGATTTTATTGAAGCATATGGCAATGTTAAATTAAAACAAGGTGATTCTATCAACATGAGTAGCAAATATGCCGAATATAGTGGTAAAAGTAAACTGGCATTTGCAAGCGGTGATGTTCTGTTACAAGAACCCAGTTCAACCTTAACTACAGATACGCTTTATTTTGACAGGGTTAAACAACAGGCCTATTACAGGAGTAAAGGAAAAGTAGTTCGTGACACTTCTGGTACTATTACCAGCCAAATTGGAAGGTATTATATGAATACCAAAAAATACCAATTTGTAAGGGATGTTGTTTTGGTGAATCCTGATTACACAATTAATTCCGATAGATTGGATTTTTATACCGAGTCTGGCCACGCTTTTTTATATGGGCCAACAACTATCGATAGTAAGGAGAGTAAAATTTATTGCGAAAAAGGGTTTTATAATACTAATAACAATACAGGTTATTTTGTTAAGAGATCGAGAATAGATTATGATAACAGAATTTTTGAAGGTGACAGCATGTACTTTGACAGAAACCGAAGTTTTGCATCTGCAAATAATAATATTAAAGTTACAGATACTGTAAATAATAGTATTATTAAAGGACATTATGCCGAAGTTTTTAGAGAGAAAGATTCAGTATTCATTACTAAACGTGCGTTAGCAATATCTGTTCAGGAAAACGATTCTCTTTATATACATGGTGATACGTTAATGGTAACGGGGAAACCGGATAAAAGAATAACTCGTGCCTTTAAAAACGTTAAAATGTACAAATCAGATATGAGCGGAAAGGCAGACTCCATTCATATAGATCATGAATCGGGTTTAACCAAACTCATAAATATTTCAATGTCTACAGATGCCTTTGCCAAAAAAAAACAACCCATCCTGTGGAATTTTTCTAATCAAATGACTGGCGATACCATTCATATAAAATCCAATACCGAGTCGGAAAAACTTGATTCACTTATTGTATTTAATAACGCTTTTTTAGTTAGCAGAGATACCTTAGATTCCGGGTTCAATCAAATATCTGGTCAACGATTAATAGGGTTGTTCAATGAAGACAATAAATTGTACAATGTTGATATTATTAAGAATTCGGAAATTATTTACTATGCTAGAAATAGTGAAAACGAATTAATTGGTATCAACAAATCAAAATCAAGCAATATCAACATAAAAATTACGGGTAATACCATTGATGAGATCAGACTTATAAAACAAATAGATGGAGATCTTTTCCCGGATTCACAATTCCCCAAAAATGCCCGATTGCTCAAAGGTTACAACTGGAGAGAGGATGAACGACCCAAAAAAGTAGAAGATTTATTCAATGAAGACCAACCGCTCATATTACCGGTTATAGAAGGCATTGAAGATCCGCTCGAGGAAGTCGATTTCTTCGATAGCAAAATGATAGACCGTATAGAAAACGCACAAAAGGAAGAGAGTAAAAATGAAGGCAAGGAAAACAAAGCGGCAAGGCAATTACCTCCGGCCGTTCTAGAACGAATTAGAATCCAGGATTCTATTAAAAAGAATTCAGGATTGAAGAAACCGGTTAGAGTTCCAAAATAATTTTAATGCAATCTGATTTCTTTAAATATCAAGCTCAAACAACTACGCATCCGTTAGCAATGCAAATTTCTCGTGCTGAAGGAAGTTACATATATGATATCAATAATAAACCCTATTTAGACTTTGTGGCCGGTGTATCAGCATGCAGTCTTGGGCATAGACATCCTAAGGTTGTGTCGGCTATTAAAGAGCAATTGGACAAGTATATGCATGTCATGGTTTATGGTGAATATATTCTGGAACCAGCAGTGGAATTGACAAAATATCTGGCACAATATTTACCTAAGCCTCTTGAGAAAACATATTTAACAAATTCTGGTACAGAGGCCATTGAAGGTGCACTTAAATTAGCAAAAATAGCAACGGGAAGATCAGAGATCATTGCAGCCAACAAAGGGTATCACGGCAATACCATGGGTGCCATGAGTGTGATGGGCTTTGAAGAACGCAAGCAACCTTTTAGACCTCTGATTCCCGGAACCAGATTCATAGACTTTAACAATGAATTTGAATTAAAGTATATAACTCATAAAACCGCTGCTGTTATTCTGGAAACTATTCAGGGTGGTGCCGGATTTATTATGCCTAAAAACGGATTCCTCAAAAAAGTGCGAGAACGATGCAATGAAGTTGGCGCACTTTTAATATTGGATGAAATACAGCCAGGGATAGGAAGAACAGGTAAATTATTTGGTTTTGAACATTTTGATTGTATACCGGATATTCTTGTTTTAGGCAAAGGTCTTGGTGGAGGACTCCCAATTGGAGCTTTTACTTCCTCGGAAGAATTAATGGATCTGCTTAGTCATAATCCAAAACTAGGTCATATAACTACTTTTGGCGGTAATCCTGTAATTGCTGCAGCTGCCCTTGCAACTATTAAGGAAATTACCCAAACAGATATTATTGAACAGACCCTGATAAAGGAAAAAATTATCAGGGAACATTTGAAACATCCTTTAATCACAGAAATAAGAGGAAAAGGTCTTATGCTAGCCGCCTTCACTCCTTCAAAAGATATAACCAATCAGGTTGTATTGCAATGTCAGGACATGGGACTTATCCTATTTTGGTTACTTTTTGAACCTCATGCCATCAGAATTACACCACCTCTAACCATTAGCGAAGAAGAATTGATCAAAGGATGTAACATTATTTTAAAGGTATTAAACGGTTTAGAAGTATAAATATACTTGTAAGTGTTTAATCTACAGTTAATTTCCATGTTGATTACTTTGTTAAAAACATTTGAACCTCAACACCTATTCTAGCAAGAAGTGTACTAATTTTAGTACATCTAGAATAATTAAATTGCCCATGGAGTTTAGTCAAAACGACGACAACAACAATAACGTTTCCCTATCCAAATTTGAATCCATGCTAAAAACAAACAACGTTTTGTTTTTTGATTCAGAAGAGTTTGAAGACATCATCCACCACTATTTAGAAAAAGGAAAAATATCATTAGCTAAAAAAGCTATCAAATTAGGGCTGGAGCAACATCCAACATCTACAACACTTAAACTTTTTAAAATCGAGGTTTTTATTTTTGAGAATGAACTCGGTTTGGCCGATGAATTAATTAATGAGTTGTACGAGCTTGAACCTATGAATGATGAAATTTATATTCAAAAGGCCAACATTCTTTCCAAGCAAGATAAACATGAAGACGCGATTAAAGTATTAAAATCAGCTTTGGATCTGGCAGATGATGTTTCAGATCTTCATTCGTTGATAGGTATGGAATATTTGTTCCTGGACCAGTTTGAAAATGCCAAATTGAACTTCATGGAGTGTCTTGAAAATGATGATAATGATTATTCGGCATTGTATAACGTAATTTATTGTTTTGATTTTCTGGATCAAAATGAAGAAGCTATAGAATTTTTAA
>CBDUIO010000225.1:0-3952 GCA_965367355.1 uncultured Flavobacteriaceae bacterium | reverse complement strand
CGACGGATCTCTTCGCGTTCATTTTCAATTTTATTTAGAGTCTCTTTTAATTCGTCAATATTCAACTGCATTTGACTTTGCCTTTCCTCTAAAATACTTTTTTCAGTTTTACTTTTTAATTTCGAAAAAAGTATGCCTATAATAGCCCCAATTATGGCTGAGACAAATATTGAAATGATAAGAATTAGGTTTTCGTTCATGAATTAAATCAATTTTATCAAAGATAATTTTTTTAGACCGAAGTAGGAAGACCAAAAAAGAAGTTTTTAAAACAGCAATCTATAATTGAATGTTATTTATTTTCTCACTCTAAAACTTCCGGTTTTTTCATCAAAAATGATCAGATCCTTTGGGAAAAGACTGTTAAAAGCATGTTTCTCTATTAAGTTACAAGGTGAATCAATGACTGTGTTGTCTTCAGTCATTAGTACAATTTTATCACATAACTGAATTGCCAGATCAATTTCGTGAGATGAGAATAAAATGGTTTTTTTAGTTTCTTTTACCAAATTCTGAAGTAACTTCAAAATAAATGCTTTGTGATACATATCCAAATGTGTAGTTGGTTCATCCAGGATAATCAAGTCAGTATCTTGAGCCAATGCACGAGCAATCATTACTTTCTGCAACTGACCATCACTTAACTCGAAGCATTTTTTATGTTTTAGTTCTTCAATATTGGTTTTCTGTAAGGCATTGTTGACTATGAATAAATCACTGTCAGATAATTTTCCAACCCAATTAGTATAAGGTTGTCTTCCTAAAGCAACCAACTCGAAAACCGATAAGTTTTTAGACACTACTTGTTCGGTTAAAACCAGACTTAAGGCTTTGGCTAATTCATTCGGTCTAAACTGAGTTAGTGTCTTATCGTTTATAATTATGTTGCCATGTAATGGTTTTTGTACTTTGGTAAGGGTCCTTAATAAAGTAGATTTTCCTATACCATTCGCTCCTACTAAACCAATTAATTCGCCTTGATGCAATTCAATATTGATATTTGAAGCAACAACGGTCTGTGTTTTTTTAGCTGAATATCCAATGGTGAGATTTTCTGTTTTTAAAATGATATGCTTTATGCTTTTTCCCATCAAAATATCATTTTTTGTTTTCTTACCAGTAACCAGATAACTACTGGCGCTCCAATTAAAGAGGTTATGGCATTAATAGGTAAAGTATAATCACTTGTTGGTAGTTGTGCAATACTGTCGCACACTAACATCACAATAGCACCAAAAAGTAATACTGCAGGTAAAAGGATTTTATGATTAGAAGTGCTAAAGATCTGACGAGTCATATGCGGTATGGCTAATCCTATAAAAGCAATAGGTCCGGCAAATGCTGTTATAGTTCCTGCCAGTAAACTTGTTGCCAAAATAATTAATATTCGACTTTGCTTGATATTTAACCCTAAACTTTTGGCATAATTCTCACCTAACAATAAGGTGTTTAATGATTTTATTGAAGCGATACTTAAAACCAGTCCTAACAAGTAAATTATAAGAAAAACAATTAGCTCATTCCACGATAAATTACCAAGACTACCAAATCCCCAGAAAATGTATTGCTGAAGTTGTTCTGCAGAACTAAAGTAGGAGAGGACACTGACCACAGCTGCTGTAATACTTCCGAACATAAGACCAATAATAAGGATAGCCATGGTATCTCTTACTCTTGTGGATACGATCATTACAGCTATTAAGACTAAAAAACTGCCAATACTTGCAGCAACAACCACACTCCATTTTGAGATGAGTAAAGTGGCTAAAAATCCTCCAAACATGGAAGAGCCCAAAATAACCAAAGCAACACCTAAGCTCGCTCCGGATGTAATTCCAAGAACAAATGGACCAGCCAATGGATTCCTAAATAAGGTTTGCATCAGTAATCCGGAAATTCCAAGTCCTGAACCCACTAAAACAGCAGTGAATGCTTTAGGTAATCTATAATTTTGAATGATGTATTGCCAATTTTCGTTATCGATAGACCCAAACAGACTTTTGAATATCTCTTTGGTTGGGATGGAAACAGAACCTAAATTAAGATTCATGATAAAGCAACCAATAAGGATAAGGACAAGTATTAAATATGAATATCTATAATTGGTTTTCAAAACAAATAATCTGTCAGTTTGAGTGAAATTTGCGAACAAAGTTCGTGAAATTTGTATCGAAAATAGGATTTTATAAATAAATAATACCTGTTATCGACACATTTTCAAAATGAAAATACAGGAACAGACTTTTAATTTATTCCAAAGGTTTAAAAAAATATGTAGTGTAATCTTCTAACAATTCCGGATGACAAATTTTAATGATGTCCTTAAGGACTAGATCTGGACGAGCGATACCTAGTTCATAATATAAAACACCTCCTTTTTCACCCAGTGTATTACTAAATGAATAGGCTTGCCGGTTTTTAAACGATTCAAATTTTGTGTAGTGCTCATTAGCTTTCTCTAGTGCTTCATAAGATTTATAATATGAAGGACTTATCCATATATCGGCATTTTTTGCCTTGTCAAATACTACTTCGAAATTAAGTGCTAAACTTCCGGTTCCGGCTGTGTCACCCCACAGGTAGTTTACATTTGCATCCTTTAAAAGCTGGGCTTCCGTGCTTGTCCCATTGGGCAGATACCATATATCCTTATGCATTGCACCACATAACACAGTAGGCCTGCTTATTGCATTGGCTGCCAGTGATCTGGCCTTTAGATAATTGGACTCAATAGTTTTAAAAATGGAATCCGCTACATTTTCTTTATTAAACAGGATTCCAAAGAATTTTATCCATTCTGCTTTGGCAAGTGGAGAAGATTCAACCCAATCCCCATTATAGATTACAGGGATATTGGCTTTTTGTATATTTTCGAATGTTTTGTTGACACCATCCACACCAAAACCTATAACCACATCAGGGTTTATTTCTAATAAAACTTCTGTATTGATGCTTTCATTTTTGCCTAATTCTCTGACTAAGCCTTTTTCAATTCTATCCCGGGTTTTTTCTGAAGAAATATAATCTGTTTCAGGGAATCCTATTAATGCATTTTCAACTCCTAGAAGTTCTAAAGGCGGGATATGTGTAGTAGAGGTCACAACAATCTTTTTGACTGGTATTGAAATGACTCCATCAAACTCATGCTCTTTTAATATTGAAGTGAAATTGGAATCAACTATGGCATAATTAAATACCTTTTCTGAATTTTGCCAGGGGCTTATTATACTTAGGACCTTGTAATTCTCAAACTCAATTAATTCAAACCCTTTGGCATAGGTTGGATTGATAAACTCCTTGAGGTTTGCCTTAGAAATAACATCTTCAGAATTTTTTTTGCAATTCCAAAACAGAAAGAATGAACATAATAAAACAAATCTGAATTTCATAAAACAAATGTAACAATAGTTGCGGTCAGAATTTCTCCGGGAAATTATTTTTGTACAAAACAAATTTAATGCGTGACGGCTCAAATTTAACAATATATATAGTAGCTGTAATCATTTTGCTTCATTTTTTGGTGGGCTTTGGTTATCTTATTTATAAAATGAACAAGAAAAAGTAAATTTTGTTTAACCACCTTATCAAATTCCCTTATTTTTGCTCTGAAATTTGGTTCGACAAATAGTTGAGATCTCAAAACAAGTTTGAGACGACTACGTCGATTAAAAGGGAATCCGGTGCGAATCCGGAGCTGTTCCCGCAACTGTAAGTTAATGCCGAACTCAATTCGGTTACTCTTTTTAGAGATGTTATTATTTCTTAGACCACTGACTTTTTAGTTGGGAAGGTAAAATAACATAAAGACAAGTCAGGAGACCTACCTATTTCAAAACAAATAATTATTAAACTTTCGGGAAAAAAGTTTTGTATGACACACATGCAGATCTCGATGATTGCCAAATTAAATGAACAAAAAAACATTGTTTTTCGGTGTGCTTTTTAGCATGTC
>CBDUIO010000224.1:0-3956 GCA_965367355.1 uncultured Flavobacteriaceae bacterium | reverse complement strand
TTGAAAAGCAAAGTAAAGGAACCTGGTTGGCAATTAACTCAGGAACAATTGAATTAAAGGACAATAAAGTGATTGTTTTAGCAGATTAGTTTAATTTGTATTATATCAATATAAAAAGCTTCAAAACAATTTAAGCTTTTTTTTACTCCAAACAATCCGTTTTAAATTAATGGTTATTTCAATAGTATAAATAACAATGCGGCAATGCCTCCCCCTACCAAAGGAGCAACGATTGGAATCCAGGCATATTGCCAATCACTATCTCGTTTATTTTTTATTGGTAAAAAAGTATAAACAATTCTAGGACCTAAGTCTCTTGCCGGATTTATGGCGTAACCTGTTGTGCCTCCTAATGATAATCCAATAACCCAAACCACAAATGCTACTGGTATAGCCCCTAGAGAGCCAAGTCCGAAGTTGACGACATTTTCAGATTCAAATTGAATTTCAGGACCTGCGATGTAAAAAACAGCAAACAACAGGACGAATGTGCCAACGACCTCATTTAAAAAATTAATTGGGTAATTCCTGATTGCCGGAGCAGTGCAGAATGACGCTTTAATGCCCTCAACATCATCTGTGAGATCATAGTGGTCTTTATGGGTTAAATAGACAACGAAAGACCCTAACATGGCGCCTATCAATTGTGCTGAAATATAAGTAAGGACATTAGACCAATCAAATAAACCACCTATGGCCAATGAAACTGATACGGCAGGATTCAAATGGGCACCGGAATAAGGTCCCGCAACCAGAACTCCTACATATACTGCCAAAGCCCAGGCTGTTGTAATCTCAATCCATCCGGCACTACTGGCTTTTGTCTTGCTTAAAACGACATTTGCAACAACGCCATTTCCCAATAGTATCAATAAAAAAGTTCCTAATAATTCTGCTGCAAATGGTGACATGTTTATTCTTTTAGTTATTCTTCTATCCAGTTCTTAGATCGGGATACCGCCTTATGCCATTCTTTTAAATAACTTTGGGCAACTGAATGCTTCATTTTTGGTTTAAAAATCTGGTCAATGCCCCACTGATCTTTAAGGTCCTCTATGCCATTCCAAAATCCAACAGCTAAGCCGGCAAGATAGGCTGCTCCTAAGGCTGTTGTCTCAAGAAACTTAGGTCTTACAACTTTGAAATTAAATAAATCAGCCTGAAATTGCATTAAAAAATTATTAGCGGAAGCGCCTCCATCAACTCTGAGTTCTGTCCCTTTAGCATTCGCATCAGCCTCCATAGCCTTTACAATGTCATACACCTGATAAGCAATCCCTTCTAAGGTTGCTCTTGCAATATGTTCTCTGGTTGTACCTCGTGTAATTCCAATAATTGCACCTCGTGCATATGGATCCCAATATGGCGCACCTAATCCGGTTAGTGCAGGAACAAAATAGACTCCACCATTATCCTCAACTCGTGAAGCCAGAACTTCAATTTCTTCAGTAGTATCTATAAGTTTTAATTCGTCTCTAATCCATTGTACAGCAGCACCACCTACAAATACACTTCCTTCTAAGGCATAAGTAACCTTTCCGTTAATCTTCCATGCAATTGTAGTTAAAAGTTTGTTTTCAGAAAAAACAGGCTTTTTCCCGGTATTCATCAGCAAAAAACATCCGGTGCCATAGGTATTCTTCACCATGCCTTTTTCTGTACATAATTGCCCAAATAGTGCGGCTTGCTGGTCACCGGCGATTCCCGAAATTGGAATATTAGCAGAGAAAACATCAGAATCTGTCTCGCCATAAATTTCACTGCTTTCCTTCACTTCTGGCAAGATACTTTTCGGAATATCAAAAAGTTTGAGCAATTCTTCATCCCATTCCAATGTATTGATATTAAAAAGCAGAGTCCTGCTTGCGTTGGAAACATCGGTCACGAATGTTTTACCATTAGTGAGTTTCCAGATCAGCCAGGTATCAACAGTTCCAAAGCAAAGTTGTCCTTTACTTGCCTTTTCTCTGGCTCCTTGAACATTATCAAGGATCCATTTTAATTTTGTTCCGGAAAAATAGGCGTCCAGAACTAATCCGGTTTTTTGTTTTATTTTGTCAATATGTCCAAGCGATTTCAAATTATCACAATATTTGGAAGTCCTTCTATCTTGCCAAACAATCGCATTATAAATGGGTTCCCCTGATTGCCTGTCCCAAACTACTGTTGTTTCCCTTTGGTTAGTTATTCCTATGGCTGCAATTTCTGTCAAAGAGATATTGGCTTTGTTTGAAATACTTAAAGCTGTTTCAAGTTGAGAAGACCATATATCATTTGGATCATGCTCCACCCAGCCTGGTTTTGGAAATATCTGACGAAAGTCTTTTTGAGTGATCGCAATATTAGAACCTTTATGATCAAATAAAACTGATCTTGAGGAAGTAGTTCCCTGATCAAAGGCCAAAATATACTTTTTAGACATAATCAGTTTATTAAGTTAAAATATAATTTCTTGCCAGATTCATAAATTCAATTTCTTGATTCTTGATCCAGCTTTCATCTTTATTTAATTCTTTGGCGATTATTTTAGCCACCAAAGGAGTTGCTTCTATTGCAGCCCTTGCATCAAGGAATAATAACCGTACTCTCCTTGCTAAAACATCTTCAACAGTCCTTGCCATTTCGTTTCTCACACTCCATATTACTTCTGCAACTGTGAAATCATAGTTGGGATGTATTTTATTTGTATTTCCCTTATTTTCTTTTTGAAGTTCCTGAATTTCATTCATATCACTTCCATAAATATATAAATGATTTTTTAATAAGATGTCTTCAAATTTCTTGCTCCCATGAATTTTCAAATCTCTGGTTTCCGATTTTTTATAAGGCAAACCATGAACTTCAATTGCCTTATTCATGACATCTTCTCCCATTTTTCTGTAAGTTGTCCACTTGCCACCAATTATACTGATAAGTTTACTTTTTGAAACCAATATCTTATGACTACGAGAGACTTCTTTGGTTTTTGCATTTTCATCCTTAGGCGCAGCCAAAGGTCTTAATCCCGCAAACACAGATAAGACTTCTTGTCTTTTTGGTTTTCTTATTAAATAGGACGCCATGGTTTCCAGGATGAATTCTATTTCGCTATCCAGGGCAATGGGGTCGAGATTATGTTCATCAATAAGGGTATCTGTAGTGCCAACAATTACTTTATCATACCACGGAATTATAAATAGGACTCTACCATCTGAAGTTTTAGGTATCATAATGGCTTTATCGCTATTTAAAAATGATTTATCTAAAACCAAATGTATTCCCTGACTAGGAACAACCGATCTTTCATGATCGCTATCGTTTAATGATAGGATATCATCTGTTGAGATGCCTGTTGCGTTAACTACCATTTTTGATTTTACATTAAACTTTTCAAGTGTTTCCTGATCTTCAACAACCACTCCGGTAACAAGTTCATTAGTTTTTAAAAAGCTTACCACCTTAAAATGATTCATAGCAGTGCCTCCATGATCTATAATTGTTTGAGCTAGATTTATAGCTAATCTGGAATCGTCAAACTGTCCATCATGATAAATGACTCCACTTCTTAGATTTTTTATTTTTAAGGTTGGAAGGTATTTAATGGTCTCTTTACCCTTGATCAATTTAGAACTGCCTAAACTCAGTCTTTTGGAAAGTAGATCATATAGTTTTAATCCAATGGCATAATAATATCCTTTCCACCAATTGTAAACGGGGATGATGAACATTATGTTTTTAAATAAATGACTGGCATTTTTTGCTAATATTCCTCTTTCCTCCAGCGCCTCAATAACAAGACCTATATTCCCTTGTGCTAAATATCGTACGCCTCCATGAACCAGTTTGGTACTTTTGCTGGAAGTCCCTTTTGCAAAATCTGAACCTTCAAAAAGTACCGTTTTAAATCCTCTGGAAACAGCATCTATTGCAACACCCAAACCACTTGCTCCGCCACCAATAACAACAACATCCCATTC
>CBDUIO010000223.1:0-3996 GCA_965367355.1 uncultured Flavobacteriaceae bacterium | reverse complement strand
ATTAATAACCAACTAAATACTTTTAATTATGAAACGAATATTAATTGTCGTTGCCTCAATTTTATTGTCCTTAAATGCCTTTTCGCAAGTGTCGTATTTACAGTATCGGGTTGTTCCGGACGACAAAGATGCCGAGTTTGTAGAGAAAGAGACCAAATACTGGTCTAAAGTAGCTAAAGCTGCTGCCAATCAGGGTCACCTGGCAGGCTGGTCCTTATGGCGCAAAGTAGGCGTCACCAAAATTGATGCGCCTAACTATGTGTTTGTTAACTCCTATGAAAGTATCGACAAAATGGACCCATCTAAAGTATGGTCAGATGCCAATATAAAGACTATGGGCATGGATCCGGCAAAAGTGGAAACCGCTTCTTTTACCACAGTACCTTTTGATTACTGGATGCAGCTGGAAGCCGTGATTCCCGGAGACTATAAATATGCCATAGTCAATTACGCCAAGCCCAATGACAGGCAGGCCTTTATAGAAGAAAACAAAACACTTTGGAAACCAATGCATGAAAAAAATATTAAAAATGGAACCATGGGAATGACTTCATGGGGCTTGATGTCTGTGATATATCCTGCAGGTAACCAGGACCGGTTTTCTGTATTTACATGGGACGGTTTCCAGACCATGGCAGACGCCTTGAAATTTTTGCGCTACAGCAGTCCTAATTCTGATGAGCAAACCGGAGATTGGGCAGAGGTTATGTCTAAAACAAAAATGGATGAAATCCTACCCGATGGCTTTGAATACAGAATCATATATGAACGGGTTATGAGTGTTGGTCCGGATAATTAATGGTCAACAAATTTAAAATAAAAACCCGCTACTAGAGCGGGTTTTTATTTTCTAAAATTAGGTTCTATTAAATAAATAAAAGGTGTGTTCCTTCCTGGTCTGCTCTGGCATAGAAGTCGCCTATAGTTAAGATCCCGTCCAGTTCATCAATTAGATCTTCTCTTTCTAAATGGAACATATCTATTGCCAACTTACAACCCCAAAGTTTGCATCCGGAATCTGATAATATTTCAAGGAATTCTCCTATGGATGGCATATCCAGTTTTTCCATTTCTTTTTTCATCATTTTAGTAGCAAGAGCTTCCATTCCCGGAAGACCACCAATCATTGTTGGTATATGCATGGCAGGGTTACCCACTGTAGCCACATGTAAATGTTCCAGTTTTTTCTTCTGGATGGCTTCTAATCCGAAAAATGTAAAGAAAATTTCAGCTTCAATACCTTCCATTCTTGCTCCATTAGCCATTACAAAAGCTGCATATGCGTTTTCTATGGTCGCTTTTGAGAGGATGAAAAGCATCTTTTTTACTTTAGTTTCACTCATGTTCTTATTTTTAAAATGTTTTTAATTCTAGTTTAGACTAATTAAATACAACTTTTTGGTTTAGGCACACCAGCTATCTTTGTTGATACTTTAAGTGGTCCGCCAGGGAACAGCTCATAGAACTGCTTAATATCAATAACACCACTTTTTTTAATTCCTCGTACAGATAGTGCTACGTCATTCTTCACCTGTTCCTGGATCCAGCTAATAACCTCCCAGTGTTTGTCTGTCAATTCAATTCCTTCTTTTTTTGCTATTTCCACAGCAATTTCTTTATTCCATTGAGACAGATCTGTTAAGTATCCATCTTCTGTGACATCCAATCTGATGCCTGCAATATTCATATCCATAATTTTAATTTTTTTAATTTATTATTTATACGTGTTGTTTTTCTGCTTTTATATCAAATATCTTTCCTTTAAAACTCATATTTCTTGAAACAAAAGGAATCGCGATTCCCTTTAACAGCATATTCCAGTAGATCCATCTAAAGGCCAATTTACCCCAGTGATTTAATACACTTTCCTTTAACAACTTAAGAGGACCTATTTTAGCAAAAGGAAAAGTTCCGTGAACAGGCTCGTTATCATAATTAAAATCGATCAACAGAGCTTTATTGTTTCCTGTTTCAATGAAACAGTTTGCATGTCCGTCAAACTCTTCTTTAAGATTATAGCCCTTCGAGTATAGAATGATATTATCTGTTAATGTTTCTGCCTGGAAATGAGCTACAGATCCGGCTTTGGAGGCAGGAACATCTGTTGCATCACCTATGACGAAAATATTATCGTGTTCTTTAGACTGTAATGTGTGCTTGTGTGTAGGCACAAAATTAAGATCATCTCCTAATCCAGAACGTTCAATGACCTCATCTCCCATATTGGTTGGCACGGTTACGAGAAGATCGAACGGAATGGCCTTTTCAGCATAATCCACTATTTCCTTTTTATCGTTATCAACTTCCATTATAGCAAAATCAGTCTCGATTTTAATGCCTTTTTCTTCGAGTAAATAGTTCAAAGCTTTGGTACATGTTGGTTTAGTAAATGCACCTGACAAAGGAGTAACATACGTTATTTCAACTTTGTCCCGCATTCCTTTTTTTCGGAAATAAGAATCTGCCAAAAACGTAAATTCCAATGGAGCAACAGGACATTTTATTGGCATTTCGGTTAAATGAACTACCAGTTTACCACCTTCCCATTCACGTAATTTATTTCTAAGCGCCAGAGCTCCTTCAAAAGTGTAGAAATCAAAAATATCTTTTTTCCAAAGTGGTCCTAATAATCCTTCAGTCTCATCTGGTGCTATTTTTGAACCTGTTGCAATAATTAAAATGTCATAATTCAAAGATTCATCTTCTAATTTGACCTTATTTTCTTCTGCTACAATCTTCTCAATTTTTTTCTGAATGTATTTAACACCCTTCGGAATAAATTTTTTACCCTCTTTTTTAACTTGTTTTTCTGTATATGTATCAAATGGCAAAAACAAGAATCCCGGTTGATAATAATGCGTTTTGTATTGATCAACAATAGAAATTTGCCATTCTTTTTTTGGGAGTTTAGACACTAAATGATTCGCCATCATTGTTCCAGCTGTACCAGCTCCTAAAATCACTAAATTTTTCATCTGTATGATTAAATTTTAAATTTTTAATTAATAGTTTTCATATATTAATTATGTGAACAAAATTACACGGGTTTAGGTGCAAATGAAATGACTTAAGTCATGAAAAGATGTAACCTATGTTACACAAGGATTTATTGAATTTAAACTCCTATTTTATCAATTCACCAGTATTGGTCATAACCAAAAAAGGTATGGTTAAATTAAAAGCAAAAGTCTCTACATTGTGTCTGGTAAATAACCTTTCTAAAAAGGAATGTTTTCTGCTCATCATTGCCAAAAGATCTATATCATTATAGTCTATATAATGTTCTACTGTTTTAAAAAGATCAGTATTTGCAAGATTGATAAATTCATGATTTAAATTGGAAAAGCATTCATCTAAAAAAGCGCGGTTGTTCTCTTGACTTTCGGTTAGGTGCTCCCCTTTTGTAATATGCAGTACATTGATCTTTGATTCAAATTTTTCTCCAAGTGTAATCAACGGTTTTAACTCTTCTATTTTACAACGGGTCAGGTAATTGGACGTAAAGGCAATCTTCTTTAACCCATTAAATTTACATTTGTTAGGTACTGCCAAAACCGGACATTCATTGCGCTGTATCACTTTTACTGTGTTACTGCCAAACAACACTTTTTCAGCCCCTGTTGCTCCTTTTGTACCCATAATAATCAAACAGATGTTTTTTGATTGCACTAGTTGGTTTATTGCATCTATAAAATTATCATAATCAACTATAGTGTGATAAATATGTTTATCCTGGTTGTATTTCTTCTTAACGTCAGATACAATTTTAGTAATTGCATTTTTTGATGTCTCGACCAAATTCTGATAAATCGTAGTTGAAGGCTCTAAGGTCATTAGGTCATCTGATACAAAGGATGAAGCCATTTGTACATTTAATAAATAAAACTCGCATTGTTCTCCATGAAACATGTCATGGGCATAATTAATGGCATTTATTGAATTGCTTGAAAAATCGGTAGGTAACAAAATTGATTTCATGATGTCTTATGTTAATTA